>DASTFG010000188.1:0-10186 GCA_035708785.1 Anaerolineales bacterium | reverse complement strand
CCAGATGGCCCGCGCCAAAAGCCAATGCGGCAATCACATTGGCGATCCACAGGGCAGCCGTTCGGCCGGTAAAGCGCTTAAGCAGCCAGGTGAGGATAAGGCCCCATAGTCCAAAAACAAATCCACGGAACAGGATTTCCTCACCGATACCGGCACTGATGGATGCCAGGATGGAAACGGGAAAAGCGGGATGGGGAAACCTGCCAAAGTCGTTGATGGGGGCGAACAAGAGATCGCCGATCACAAGCGCCGCGCCGCAGACAATTCCTAGCAGCAGCGGAATGACGAACCAGCCGCGCCAGTTCCCATCTTCGCTGAAGATGCCGGGTAGGTCTAGTTTGCGGGCCAACCAGTAACCGATTAGTCCCACCCCGCCATACACCACGAGGACGATCGCAGCATTCGCCAACCCGACCACTGCATTGGGCACGCCCATCTCGGGCAGGGGTACCCCTATCATGACGGAAAGCTGATCGATGAAGAACGCATAGGTAAGGAAAGCACTCAGTGCATACACTACCAGCAGAATGAAAAATACAGTAAGTTGTCTGCGGTTCATCTTTTGGCCTTCTACTGTCCAATTTCGATGGATCGAACGAGATTGTCTAGCACGCGGAGGGATGGCACAAATTCCGCTTCGAGTTGAGCGTTCAGTTGGACCAACTGCTCGCCAAGTACAGTCGCCCATTCGGCGAACGGGTCGTAGCCCGGCTCACCACACTGTGGACAGGCTGGAGGTTCGGTTGGAAAGATCCCGGTCTCCACGGGGAAGAACGCAGCAATATAATACTGGTCGTCATCGCTGAGCCCCTGGAAGGTATAGAAGACCTCCCGGTCCAGCACCGGATTGGGCCCCTGGGCGTAATAGCTCAGGTAGCGGATTCCGCGCCCGTTCTTAAACGCTATCATCATCGGCTGAGCACAGAAGGTTTGTTGCATGTTGATCCATGGAAGGAAAGGAAGGGCCGGTTCCCCGATGATTGGCTGCGCGCAGCGCGCCGGATCGATTCCCATTTCGAGCAAATCCTGCAAAGCCGCCAATTGCTTAAGGAATCCCTGCGGGCTATCATCGCCAAAGCCGCGGAAATCCGCGGTCTGGAAGACCCGCACCTGGGCGACGCGGTCACCGGCCGGCAGCAGGGGCAAATCGTACGGGCGCCCGCCGTGGAATCCCCGGAAGCGGATCTGGGCATAGGCTGGCTGCGATTCAGCATACAGGCCCTGATCATTCACTGGGACAGCAGAAACTGTCCGCGCCTCGACCCAGGGAGCCAGGGCCGAATCATAGGAAAGAGAGATGTGCTTGCCGAACTCGAACCAGGTGATGGTTCTTGATACCGAGGCAGGCCGGGCCACCTCTGAAAGGAAGGCAAAGGAGCCGGTTACCGTCTGGCTCAGGGCTTCCAGGTCAGGCTTTGCAATCTCGATATCCGAGGGATGGAATCGCAGGACGAACAAACCATTGTCATACAGAACCATCACGATACGTGAACTCAACAAACCCGGAACGGGTTCCAGTTTCTCAGCCGGTTGTCCGCCTATCAGCAATGATTCGCGGGTGATAGTCCAGGGCAGGTCGCGGAAGGATGTTAAATAGGCATCGACCAGAGGAGTCAGCGCGCTTCCCGCTGGCGCAACCTGCGTGGTAATTTCCAGGCTAACGCGCACGGGATTGGCAGCATCTTTCAGGACCGGCCCGTAAAGCGTGATGGCCCCTTGGCTCGCCCGACTCTCGTCCAGCACGAAGGTCCCTGGATAGGCAAAGCAGTAGCCCCATTCCTCATTTACATAGACACCCAGGTCGGTCACCTGACAGGTCAACGGAAGGGTACTTTCAGGAGGAGTCGGGGATGGCGCCAGAGCGCCAAAAATCTCGGGTGTGGGTGTGGTTAGCTCAGTGATCGATTGTGGAGTCGCGGGCGCGCAGCCGCTCATCAATAGGATGATCGCCATCCACAGTCCGATTGGAGTGGAAACAAAGGTGGACTTTTTGCGCAACATGCGGTCTCCTTAGCTAATTGGATCCAAACCCGTAGCTCGGGTTATCAAAGGTCTTGTCGCCCAGAGTACAAAGAGCAGACCTATCAAAATTACTCCCAACTCAACGAGCATCTGCGGGGGACCGGAGATGTTGTCAAATACATACAAGGGAGCACCGAAGAAGCGAGCGTCAGCACTCTACGGATCGCCAGGACAGCAATCTGCATATAATTCCAGATGGAATGTAATGCAATGCCCATCCACAGCGATCCCGTTCGTACATATAGGACGCCGAATAAAATTCCGACCAGAATCGCGGTCAGCGAATAAAGCAGTGGATTGCTCACACCAGCAACCGGATGCGACAGAGCGAACAGGACGGCAACGATGATGACTGCAGCCGCTCGGTTGTAACGTTCGGCAATGCGGCTCTGTAGATAGCCACGAAAGGCGATTTCTTCACCAAATCCGCTGGCAAAGGCCAGGAGGGCGGCGAGCAATAATGTCTCGACCACTTGACGGGCAGAGAACAGCGTAAAGCCGTTCCCTTGATACTCCAACGTACCCAAAGCCGTTCCAGCGCCCACCGCCGACCAACTCAAGATCACAGCCAGTAACGCGCCCAGCGAAAGCAGCCTGGGGCAATGTGGCTCTCGAGAAAGCCCAAGGTTTGACCAGTCAAAGGGCTGCTTTTCCGCTTTTGCGATCAGCCAGCGCACCAGCCAGAGCATGAATGCCACCTGCAGGACAGATAGGATCACTTGGACGCGAATACTGCTCATGGCGAATGCTGCTCGCTGCAACATCTCCTCTTGAGGTGATCCCTGCGATGCATAACCAATGGTCAAAATAAACATCGAGAGGGTGTTCAGAATAACGCCAAAGAGAATAGTTCCCAGGATCAGGATGGCGGCCTTCCATCCCCAGCGCAATTTACCGTTGGATGTCTGGAAAAGTCGATTCATTCGAGTACCTTTGTCTTGCACCTTTTGGCGTTGCTTGCTGCCGGGACCAATCGGAACACGACGAATTTGAGAGGCGTTTTGACGACAGGCCCTCGGCTTGCGGGCCTTGCCAATATCATAGCCGCCAGCCATCGAAAACTCCCCTGCCTGTGGAGGAGTTTCTACTATCCTAGTGGATAGGGTGCTCAAGTGGCCCGGCTTGGAACACAGACCCGACCGTCAGGGACGGAGGCGTGCGAGGATGATATCCAGGATCGCGAGCATTTAGGCGGCCTTCTTCCCTCTGGCCTTCATGCCCTTGCGCAGTTCAGTCCTTGCCCAGCGATAATGGCTGCTGGTGTTCGGGATGATATACGCTACTATTGGATGTTTTTCTGTCCAGAGAAACCGCCCTGGCGTGAACAGGTCTGCCTCGCTGATCCCACGGATTGCCTTCAGGATCTGGCGATAGGATGACCGGAACTGTTTTTGCACATACTGAAGGGAGCGGTCCCTGTGTTTTTCGTAAATTTGCTGGTTCAATTGAGGCAACTGGCTCCATTTGTAACCGGGAGCGGGCTTCTCAGGAGTCTGCCCGCGCAGCCCGGCTTTATACCAGGCGAGGAACATCTGCTCCCATTCGGTCAGGTGGGCTAACACATCCTTCACAGACCAGGGGCCCAGCGCGCCCGGTTGAATCATCTGGTCTGGTGTGAGCAGGGATAGAAACTCTTCCAGGGCGTTCCGCTCTTTTTCTATTTCCAGGAGGAGTTGGTTCTTCGTGGTCGGTCTTGGCATGGGCAGGTTTCCTTTCCAGCACAGGAGCTACCAGTCCCGGATCCACGGCTCGAGGAGGTCGAACTCTGTGAAACCCATGGATTCGTACAAGGCATGCGCGGCCGGCGAATATGAACTGACAGTGGCGAGTGTGGCACCCAGTCTCTGCGCGCGGCGTAGACCTTCGGTCATCACTGCTTTGCCAAGGCCGCGTTTCTGGTGGGCAGGGTGAGTGCCTACAGGCTCAAAGACGGCCGTGCGGGTCACATCGTCAAACCAGACCGTGCAGAACGCGGCCAGTTCCCCACCCGGTCCGGAAGCGACAAGATCGAGGTCGCGGCGATAAAGCGGGATGCGCTGTACGTTTTCGTACCAGGCCCAGCCCTCATATTTCTCGTCGGGCTCGTCGGGGTGAAAGGCTTTCCAGGAAAGCCAGCTGCGCGCCGGCAATTCCTCTTCTTCCCCCAGCGCGCGGACCGTGTACCCGGGTGGAGAAACGGAATCGGGAATCGGCCCGGAGAGGCAGCGGCGCCGCATGTGCTCGGCTGAATATTGCGAGCGCGCATATCCACGCTCGTCGAAGAGTTTCTTCGTCGAGTGATCCTCTGCATTGACCCAGGCGATCAACTCTGTCCTGCCAGCCTCCTTTGTCTGACTAAGGTTACGCTCGGCCGCATCCAGCATTTCAGACAGAGGCGCGGCCTCTCGCAAATCAGGATGAATCTGGAAAAAGGCTTCGCCCGGACGATCCGGGTTCAGCATTGCCACAATTTTGTCATCTACTTCCCAGAGGAAGATGGCATCAACCAATTCGAGATGAAAGATGTTCATGTTGACATGCCACATCCAGTAATCCCAGCGCAGGAGGGACCAGGAATAATCATGCCGGTCATTCAGCAGGGAAACTTCGCGCAAGAAGCCGCGGACACGCCAGTAATCCTCCTCACCTTCATAGACTCGCATCCTTCGTTTCATAATTAACTCCTGCGCCAACAAGTTTAGACGAAATGAAATAAAGACTCCCCTGGCGCCGGGGGAGTCTTCATAACTCTTCAAGCGGACAGCTCAGACTGCTCTGGGCCGCAACGCCGTGAAGAGCAGATAGATGCCTCCCAGGATGATCGCCAGGGGCCAGAAGACCTGGTAATAACTGACCAAGAAAACTGAAGCAACCGCCAGGGCCGCGAGGACGATCGTCACGATCTTGGCCCACGGTTTTGCGTGCCGCAGCCAGACAACCCCGAAGGTAACGGCCAGTCCGCCCATCATCAGCGCGTTGACAAATCCACCCTGGCTCTCGTCGCGGATCAAGCCTGCAATGGCAAGTCCGGCGATCAACGCAACCACCGTCAGCACGCCTGCAGGAATGATCGCCCACCAGTTCAGCGCCGAGCTGAAGTAAAGGATGAAGAACGGCAGGGCCACAGCAAAGAGGAAGACCGAACCGTAGTAGGCGGCCAGATCCCCGCCGGAGGCCATCATCGGAGCAATGCTTAGTACGGCACAGACGTAAGCCACGATCAAGGCCCAGGTGCGCGTCCGGTCATTCAGGTACACGACCAGGAAGGTGAGCGCAATCAGGAAGAGGAACAGCGCGCCGACCCATTCGCCTCCGGCGGAGTCGACCAGCAGCGTGGTCAATGCCAGGAACAGCATCACGCCGCCCGGGATCAGTGCCCACCAGTTGCGGGTGCGGTCGGTGAGATACGCAGCGGCAAACGGGAGCAGGAGACCGAAGAACAGGGATGAGGCGACCGCGGCACTATCCACATTGCTGGTTGCCAGCGCAACGGTGATCGCCAGGCCGCCAAAGATGCCAGCAGGGAAGAGCCAGCCCCACTGTTTCCAACCGCTCAGGGCGTAACTGGCCAGGCCGAGCAGGCTGATCGCCGCGAAGACAGCGATCCAGATCTGCGGCGAGAACCTGTCCGTGTATCCCATTTGCTCTGCCAGCGCCAACGCGCCCGCGCCGATCAGCAGAATGCCCCAGAAGAGACCCGACTTATTGACGTTCATGGGAAATCCTCCTTGTGATTTCTATATGGATAGTATACGTAACCAGGGCATGTCCGCCTCATGCACTTGAAGGGTTTTCCTCTGTCCATTCGGATAGGATTAAGTTACCCTCTTATGATACAACCCTCGTCGGAAGCTTTGGATACAGGAGCCAGGTGACGATCAGTCCAAAGATGAATGTCGAGGAAGCGGTCTCGATCAAATGACTCATACGCACGCTGGCGATGGGGATCAGAGGATTTGGGAGGATATGCCCGATGTTTTGCGGCACGCTCAGCGCCAGGCCAACGACGAGCGCCGTCTGCCAGAGAGGCAAACGAGAGCCGCGTATAATCAGGTAGGCGCCCACAGTCCAGATCAAGGAACGCAAGACCTGATAAGGGGTCAGCCATGGATCCCTGACAAAGTTATTTCTCATCATCTGAAGAAATGGAAGTGCCTCACCGGGCGAGCCATAGAACGCGCGCACGTCGGGGTTTTGCCAGGCGATAAAATAGCCCGCGCTGAAATACAGCACCAGATACGCCAGAGCGATGATCCCGAGTCTCCAGATCCATGCCTTACGTGGCACCGGCGCGAGCTCAGGAGACTCCTGTAGGCCTGGGAGTGGGCGCAGGCGGCCCATGATGAGGACGGCTAAGGGAACAAAGCCGAATGCAACAGGTAACCCCTGTAGGAACAACCGCGACATGAGTTCAGGTCCGATCGTGATGCCATACAGAAAATACCAGGATTCGAGTTGTGTAACGAACGTCACGACAAGGTAGTATGCAATCGACATCGAGAGGATTAATCTCCAGCCCGACCAGCGCGAGCTGTGAATCATCAGCATGATGACCAATACCGAGGCAATACAGACGATCAGCAGGCCGGTATTCGCAGGTACTGGTCCCGGCTCGGCTGTACCCGGAGGCAGGTACGGCGCGACCAACCCTCCGCCAGCTGCAAACAGAACGAAATAAAGCGCAACCAATCCAGTGAATCGTAATGTCCACACGACAGATTTCCCGACCGCCTGGCGCGGAGAGATGTGCAAAGTGTTTGCAGCGTTCATGACAACCTCCTTAGACCTGGCATCCGCTTGAACAGCATTAGCTTATTCCGTTCAGCGAAAAAACTCCCCTATCACGGGTCGAGTTTCTACTGTCCACATGGACAGTATGGTCGAGTGGATAGTTAGGAAAGACCGGGCGATCAAATCTGCATACTTCCTGTAAGGATTAAAACTTCCCCAACCGGCAATTACGAATATAATGCACTCCGCCATGCTCACAAGACTCTTTCGTCAAACGGCTGTTCCTGTCGAATACCGTTCCATTTTCCTGCACTTATATCTGGATATTGGCTGGTTCGGTGTTCTGAGCGGCTCAGCCGTTAACTTCCTCAGCATCTACGCCACGCGCCTAGGCGCCACGGTCTTTCAGATCGGGCTGATCAGCGCCATGCCCGCGGTCATCAGCCTGCTGCTGGCCATCCCGACTGGCCGCTGGCTGCAAAAACAATCTACAGGGCGCGCCATCTTTTGGGCCGCCGTTCTCTATCGCCTCGGATACATCCCGTTGATTTTCCTGCCGCAGCTCTTCGACGCGCAGACCCAGATCTGGTTGATCATTGCCACCACGTTCCTGATGGCGATCCCCCTGACCGGGATCGGCGTTGGATTCGGCGCGCTCTTCGCAGAGGCAGTCCCGAGCGAATATAGGGCGCATGTGGCAGGGATTCGGAACGCAGTGCTCTCGCTTGCCTTCATGGCCTCCTCGCTCCTCAGCGGTTATATCCTCGACAATGTTGCTTTTCCAACGGGGTATCAAATCGTCTTTACACTTGGCTTTTTTGGCGCAGCCATGAGCAGCCTGCATCTCTTTTTTGTGAGACCTGCAGAGCGCGGTCGACCGCTGCATCACTTCGATGCTGCCTCTCCGGCAGCGACAGTGCAAGCAGAGACTCCTCAAGCGAAAGCGGGCAATCGTCAGCGGATTTCCTCGGCGCTCAGCACCCTGCGCCTCGACATCTGGCGCACGCCTTTCCGCAATATTCTCCTGGGCCTGTTCGGGTACCATATCGCCCAATATCTGGCGCTGCCAATTTTTCCCCTCTATAACGTCTACGTGCTCCGGCTGACCGATAACCATATCGGAATCGGCACCGCACTTTTTTATCTGGCGCTGCTTATCGGTTCGACCCGCCTGAGCCGCACCGTCCAGCGGTTCGGCCATAAGACCGTGACCGGTGTGGGCGTGGCCGGTATGGCCTTGTACCCTTTCCTCCTGGCTTTATCCGATCAGGTGTGGCAGTTCTATTTTGTTTCCTTATTGGGCGGTTACATCGGATCGCTTGCCGGGGGCGCCGTGATCAATTACATGCTCGAGCATATCCCCCCGGACGACCGCCCCTCCCACCTGGCATGGTACACGATTGTCTTGAATATGGCGGTTCTGGTTGGCTCCCTCGGCGGCCCGATCATCGCGGACCGGCTGGGCCTTGCCGGCGCCCTGCTGCTGTTTGCCCTCCTGCGCTTCCTCTCCGGGCTGGCCATCCTCAAGTGGGGATAAGAGACGCGGCCGTGGAACGAGTGTGGTAACATCGAATCATGTCCGAAAACGTTAAGGTCGTGGCGACCAATCGCAAAGCAAACTTTGAATATTTTCTGCACGAGAAATTCGAAGCCGGGCTTGCACTCCAGGGCAGCGAGATCAAATCCATCCGGGCCGGGCAGATCAGCATCCAGGAATCTTACGTGGATATCGAGAACGGGCAGCAGGCCTGGCTGGTCGAAGCGCACATCGCGCCGTACGAACAGGCCAACCGCTTCAACCACGAGCCCAGGAGAAAGCGCCGTCTATTGCTGCACAAGAAGCAGATCCGCGAGCTGTGGAACGGCGTCCGTATCAAAGGGATGACCATCGTACCCACGCGGGTATATCTCAAGAACGGACGCGCCAAGATCGAGATCGCGCTGGCAAAAGGCAAGAAAGCCTATGACAAGCGCGCGACCATTGCCAAAAGAGATGAGGCCCGCAGCGCGGAACGCGAATCGAGAGTCAGATAATCTTCTCAACTCCTGGTCTGCTCGTCAGTTTGTCCGACGATCCTTGATCCATTGATATCACAATGAACCCATCCACGATAGGCGGCATCAATAAGCTCCCGGAGAATGAAAAGCGGGCGATCTATGCCCGTTATATTCCCACAGAACTGATCGAAAAATTCAATCTGCCCGACCTGGTGCAGAACGATGAGCTGCTGCAATCCCGGTTCGAGCCCGGCTCCAGCAACGTGGAGATGCGGCTGTATCACGAAGCCGGCTTTCCCGACCCGATCCTGTATGCGCACCTGACGGATACGCTCAACGGTCAGATCCACGTCCTGCTTTACATTCTGAACGACCCCGGGTCACCGCGCTTTGACGTGGACAGGCTGCCCGACGGCACGCCAACCAGATTCGGCACGCTGAAGCGTAATCTCGAGGCTGAAAAAGCTGCGCTGCAGGCGGGGCTGGCGCCAGGCCAGGTGCGGCGAGGCCTGCGTTTATTGCGTCCGGCGATGGCTGCGTTCGAGGAATTTATCGCCAGCCTCGGGCATGACATGTATTACGTCGAGCCGCTCTATTATCATAACGCGGTGATCTTCGAGCGCTATGGATTCGCCTACCAGGTAGGGAAACGCCGGATGGAGGCAATTCAAGCCGGGTTCCAGGAAGGAGGTGAGCTGCGCCGGCGGCTGGATGGGTCGACTCCGTTCCGTTCCGCCGAGGCAGCAGACAGCATCCGCCTCAGATCGTGGGCGATCCACGACGGACTCCTGGGAGAGCCTTTCACCAATGTGACCATGTACAAGCGTGCCGGGCAATCTGCGGGGATCAATACGGCCAAAGGTTGCGAGTGGTAAGCCTGAGGGCCTCGTTCTAAGCAAACGCTCAGGAACGTAAGGTAAATTAGGGTGGTCAGTACAGCAAAGCACAGGGTTAATGTCCCAATTCGTTTTAGGGGAAACCCTGATTGCGGTGAAATCACCGCATACTTATACTTGCTTTCATAAAGTAACCTTTTCCGGCTAAAGGCTGCCAGAAGCCGGACTCATTCTCACCTCCATTCGAACATCCCAACACAAGAGCGGTTCGATGACTGAAAACAAATCGAGAACCGCAATTTTTCATATTCGGATACTGCCCGGATGGACAAAGAGTGAGCGCAGATCGCCGAAATCGAGCGGCAGAAAAACTGGCAAAAAAGGAGAGAAGAAATGAGCGAACTCTTAAATCTCAACGTCGATCCGTCTCTGTTCGATTACCGGACGGAGAGCGTAGCCGATAAATCGATTCTGATTACAGGGGGCACGACCGGCATCGGCCGGGCAACCGCTATCCTCCTGGCTTCGCAGGGCGCGCGGGTCATGATCTTTGGCAGGCACGAACAGGAACTGAACGATGCGATGAACGATATCCGGGAGACCGGCGGGGAAGTCATTGG
>DASTFG010000187.1:0-3943 GCA_035708785.1 Anaerolineales bacterium | reverse complement strand
GGGGAGAGGGGTTGGGGTGAGGATCAATTTCTCTTCTTTAACTCTTCTTCCAACCGGGCAACATAGGGATCTCGCGCCGGTTCAGTCTCACGTTGCTTTGCGTCTGTCTCCGTTGGTGCCGGCTTCATCCACATCTGGAAGCCGCGCAGGAGCATTAATACGCCCAACAGGATAGCAACGGCCGGCACCAGATAGGTGACGAGTCGATTCGGCGGCTCGGATAATACCCGCACGCCGTATTGCGCCACAAAATATTGTTTGATCTCTTCTTCGCTCTTGCCTTCTGCCAGCATCGTGCGGATCAGATCACGCCACTGCCGACACGCCTCCGTGGGGCATACATCCAGGGGGGTGCTTTCGCAGACCGGACAGTAAAGCTGCTTGGCAATGCGGTTTACTTCGTCGTCTGTAGGCGTGGGGCCCTGGGCAGAAACCGAAGTAGTCAAAAGCCCTGCGAGAACAAGAGTAAAAAGTAAAACGTCCCGCAAAGCGGGATGGCGCCAAGGGCGCACATAAGAAGTAAGACGTGATGATCCCATCTTGTTTACCTGTGTACTTGTCTACTTGCCTCCGGCCTCAATCTGCCGCGCTGGTCTGCTTTTGCGGAACGCGTGCGCGCGCTTTCACCGGAACGCGCTCGGCTTCTTTCTCCGGCCAGGCTGCAATGAACACACCGGCCAGGAACAGGAAGCTTCCCAGCCACAGCCAGTTGACCAGTGGGTTCACGAAGATCTTGAAGGTAGCGCCAGAGGCCGAGGTCGGTTCCCAGTCGACAAGCAAGACATATAGATCGTCTTTGAGCGTCGAGCGCTGACCCGGGATGGTCATGTTTTGCTGTGCATCATAATAATAGTCGATGCGCGGGACGAGCTGCCCGAGATACTCACCGTCCTGGTGAACGTCCAGAACAGCACGGCGATAGTTCACACCACTGGGCATGTCATCCCATTGTGCGATTTCTTTATAGGTCAAATCGTAGTTTCCAAGAGAAATGGTTTGGCCCTGTTCGAGGGTTCCCTGCGTCTCCATCTGGAACATTTCGATGCCGAGGATGCCAATCGCCATCAGCATCATGCTGATATGAATGATGTATCCACCGTAGCGGCGGCGATTACGCCCGGTCAGGTTCCAGAACGCGGTGAAAACATTCTCGCCCTGGCTGCGCTGACGAGCATACGCGCCGCGCCAGTACTCGTAAATGGTCACGAAGATCACGAGGAACACCAGGAAGAAACCAATCAGAGCGCCGATCCTTTGAGTATAAGTCGCGAAAAGAAACGCAGTGACCACCAACGCGGCGACGGTCGGCTTCCAGATCGCGCGTCCCAGTGTCTTGACCGTGGAATGTCCCCAGGCGGAAAGCGGAGCCACTCCCATGAGCAGCATCAACGCGCCAAAGAGCGGGGAGGTGGCGCGCTCATAGAATGGAGGACCGACAGTCACTTTCTGACCGCTAAATAACTCGGAGATCAAAGGGAAAATCACGCCCCAGAAACAAACCACTAAGATGCTCATGAACAAAAGATTGTTCAACAGAAACAGTGCTTCGCGCGAGAGCAGGGAAGTCATCTCTGTTTCAGACCTTAAGCTGCTCCAGCGATAGATGATCAATGCAACCGAAGTGATGAGTGTAAAGCCGATGAAGGCGAAGAACAAAGGTCCAATCGCACTTTGCGCGAACGAATGGACAGAAGACAAAACGCCTGAACGCGTCAGGAATGTACCGAAGATCACGAGGTCATAGGTCAGGATGATCAACAGCATGTTCCAATGCTTCAACATGCCGCGCTTTTCCTGGATCATGACGGAATGCAAAAAAGCGGTGCCTGTGAGCCAGGGCATGAAGGCCGCGATCTCGACCGGGTCCCAGCCCCAGTAACCGCCCCAGCCGAGCACATCGTACGCCCAACGTCCGCCAAGCACGAGTCCGAAAGAGAGGAACAGCCAGGCCCACAGCGTCCAGCGGCGCGTCAGGCGGATCCAGCGGTCGTCGGTGCGGCCGGTGATCAACGCGGCAAGCGCGAAGGCATACGGAATGACAAAAGAGACGAAGCCCAGATAAAGCATCGGCGGGTGGATGACCATGCCCGGGTGGCGGAGGAGCGGGTTCAATCCGCGCCCATCTTCCGGCGTGAACAGGACACTATCGGCCGGCCGGAATGTGTATGCCGCCACACCGTCGAAGGTTTGATAAAGTTGTGCAAAGGGATTCTCGAAGAAGACATTCATGCCGATGAAGAATGCCATCGTGACGCAGGCCACGACGATCACCCACGGCAGAAACTCGCGGTCGCGATCCCATTTGCGCAGAGTGACCAGGGAGGCAAAGGCAGCCATCAACCAGGACCAGAAGAGCAGCGAGCCGGCCTGTCCGCCCCACCAGGCGGTGATCTTGAGATACATCGGCATGGAACGACTGGTCACTTCGTAAACGAACTGCACTTCGTAGTGATCGTTCACCAATAAATAGATGAGAACAAGAGAAGCTAAGGTGAGCAACGGCCATGTGAGCAACATGGCGCGTCGCGCGCTTTCCACCATCGCCGGGATCTGCTTGCGCTCTCCATAGATAGCCGCAAAGACGCTATACAGCGTGACTAAAAAGGTTATAAATAAAACGCCGAAGCCAAAATTCGCGATCATCAATGTCTCCTAACATTAAGAACCCTAAAGGTCAGGAAGACCTTTAGGGTTCCGTTCATTTTACCCGGCCTGCTCAGGCACAGCCTCTTCATAGCGAGTAGGACATTTTAGTAAGAGCTCCTCTGCATAGAAGACACCGTCTTCTCCCAGATGACCGGTCATGATCGCTTGCGCTTCGTTTCGCAGAAGGTCAGGCTTTGGTCCAACATAGACAACTTTCATACGGGCACGCGAGGGGTCCATTACGGCCTGGTGCAGGACCTCTGCCAGCCCGCCTTCGCTTTCAATAGCAAGGTTATCCGCAGGGACGTGGGCAACGTCGAAGCTCAGGGTGAGGCTCTGGGCGTCGTACTGGATCGAATCGCCGATCACTGCGCCAGAGACGCGTAAATTCTTATCCACCACGCCGGCGCCCTTTGCGTTGAGCTCATCAATCGTCAAGAAATATTCCGCGCTTGCCGCGGTCGAAGACCAAATTAAAAAGACGACTGCCCCAAGAATGAGTATGCCGCCAATCACGAACTTGTTGATCCGCATATTACCTCCGATGCCAACTGTTACAAATGAATTGCAAAAATTGATGCTTGTTTATTTTACATGTAGAGATTAATGTGGACTGAGAAGGTGCGAGATAAATGTCATAAAATTGCCGTGAATTTGTCCTTTTTGTAAGATTATTTCTTATGCAGCGTCCCGAAGGTTCGACTAGCCTGGGCGAGTCGTGAGTCCAAACCCTCGGGACGTTTTCATTAAAAGTGTCCGCCATGTGCCGAACACCTTGTTGATCGGAGAACACGTAGTTTCAGGAATTTTCTAAAGCATGTCACCCCGAACCCTTCGGGAGAATGACAGACATTTTCAACTAATCTTCCTCTTCTTCCTGCTCCTCAACAAAGATCCGATCGATCCGTTCCATCATCTCAGAGGTAAGCTTCGTCGCGACCTCACTGGCTTTCATGTTCTCGTGCACCTGTTCGACGCGGCTTGCGCCGGTGATGACGGTGCTTACCAGTGGATTCTTCAAACACCACGCCAAAGCCAATTGCGAAATCGTGCAATTCAGCTCACTTGCGATCGGCTCAAGCGCCTGCACTTGTGCGATCTTTTGCTGATCAGTTAAGTGTTCATGCAGCCAGTCATACCCTTTGAGGGCGCCGCGGCTGCCCGCTGGAATGCCCCTGTTGTACTTGCCCGTCAGCAGCCCCGAAGAGAGCGGACTCCAGATGGTTGTGCCATAGCCATATTGCTTGTAGACACGCTCATACTCACGCGTGAAGCGGTGCCGTTCAAATAGATTGTA
>DASTFG010000186.1:0-2819 GCA_035708785.1 Anaerolineales bacterium | reverse complement strand
GCAATCTGCGCGATTGTGGCGTTGATGCTGTGATCCCCCTCGAGATTATCGGCTTTTGTGGCGATGATCGGCACCGTGCCGGTCTCGAGGATGCGGTCGATCACACGGCGCATGTATTTGTCATATTCCTCGGCAGGCTTTTCAGACCACCAGGTTTCCATGCTGACGAAGACCACCGATGGCTTCCAGGTGCGGAGTTCGCAATCGAGGGGCGATTCAATCTTGTTACAGGCTTCCGGGTCGGCGCGCAGGGGCGAGATCACGGCCGCGGCGTTGAAGCCGCCCTTGACCGCCAGGCTGGTCCGAGAAAAGGAATCCTGGTAGTGGTCGATGGTCGGCTGGAGATAAGCATACTCCTCTCCGAGACTGAATTCGCCCGGTTGGTCGAAGACCGAGAGAAAATAGGAAGAAACGTTCTGGCAGTCGCCGATGACCGAGAAGCGTTTGGGGTCATTGCCCAGTTCCAGGCCGCGCGCATAGACCTCGCGCATGCGGTCGCTTACACCGCCCGGAACGGCGGGCATCTCCATCCAGGCGTCTTTCGCAAGCGAGGGTTTGGACGTGGCTGTCGGCGCGAGGGTGACGGTCCTGGAGGTGGGAAGGGTGGCCGCCCCTTTGATGGTATCCGGTGCCGGCTGGGTTGGGCGCTCATCCTGCGCAACGCCCAGGGACTCAGTCGATTGAATGGAAACCGCTTGAGGAATCTCCTGACCTGTCGAGCACGTAGCAAGCACCGGTATGATGAGTATGAGGAGAAATTTTCTAAACTTCATAATCCAGTTATTGACAGTTTATCTGAATTGCCCGGGCAATTTCAAGGGAGAGCAGCGCTTCGCCCTCCGGGGTAAGATGGATGGCACTGTTCGTAAACTCCTCAGGGGGCACGAGATCCCATAGGTCGAGGTAGATCCAGCCGCGGGCTGCGGCGTGTTCGGCCAGGAGCTGGCGGTACGCATCGTACGCCCAGCGCGGGTAGAAGAAATTATAGCGGATTTCGCTGTTGAGCCCGCTGCTGACCAGCATGGGCTCGTTGACAAGAATCGTCGGCGCGGCCGCAGCGGATATCCCTGCGTCGAGAACCTCGAACGCAAGCGCATCCTTTAGCGACGCCTCCTGAGAGGAGCCCAATCCATGAAATTCCTCGTCTGGTTCCAGATCGATCTGCGCCCGCTGGTAGTCTTCCGGATAGACCTGGTCGATGCCGGTGGAGGCCCAGAGCACGCCGTAGAATTGCAGGCGGAAAAGGTCTGCCAGGGCCCGTCTTTGGCTGACAAAGGTCTGATCCCATGTAGAGGGCTCGACCAGGTCTGGATGGTTTGGATCCATCGGTAACTGGTAATGGGTCATGAGCTCCCGGATCCGCTCTACGTTGTTGGCAACGATGGGTGAGTCAAACTGCTTGTCTCTGGGGAAGGCCTCCAGCGTGGTCAGCCAGATGATCATGTCCGGTTCGTATTGCCTTGCCTGAACGAGGACCATCAGATCCTTCATGAGTGAGATCGTCGGGTAACCGAGGTTATACGCGCGGATTTCTTTTCCGCACGCCGTGATCGAACGTGCATTCAGCTGCCCCGCGAGCGTTTCTTGCGGGGTAAGCAGTGTACCCCATACAGATGAATCCCCGATGAGCAAAACACGGTATTCGTCCGGGGTCTTTTCCGCCCCTGAAAGCACGTGTGAGGCGAACATGGCATCGAGGTCGAAGAGGCTCAGGTTATAGGCCTGGCGCGTCTCGCCGAAGGGAAAACGCTCCCGGCCGGGAAAGATGAAGTTATATAGGGAGAATTTCCCCAAAGATACATCACTGATAAATATAGACGCGAGGTTGAACAACACTAATAACAGTGCTGCTTTGAATAGGACTCCAAAAAGCCGGATGCGAGGTTTGGTTTGCTCCATAATTTCTGGATAGAGAATATATCCTATAGGCCAAACAACTTCATGAATACCTGCCATGATAATGCAGGCTGGCTCAGCGCGAAGAACACCCATCCCAGGGCGACGAAGTGAAAGGTCAGCAGCACGCCGCCGGTTTGCAGGAAGGGCTGGAGCCGCGGGTTCTGCCCAAGATCGGGATATCGGGTGCGCAAGAAGTCGCTCCAGCGGTTTTGCAGGAAGAGTCCCAGCCCGTGCCAGAGCCCCCAGAAGATAAAGTTAGGCGTCACCCCGTGCCACAGCCCGATCAACAGCATGGTCGCCACCTGGCCGGCCACGATCATCGCCCAGGCCGGGAGGTTCTTATACTTGCGTATCCAGCGATTGAACGGATTGAAGAAATACGAACGGAACCACTGGGTAAGCGTTATGTGCCAGCTATTCCAGAACTGGGCGAGGTTGGGTTTGGTATAGGGTGCGGCGAAATTTTCCGGGAGCCGGACGCCGGCCAGATACGCGGTGCCGATGGCAATGTCGGTATACCCGCTGAAGTCGAAATAGATTTGGAAAGTATAGGCATACACGATCACCCACATCCAGCCTGTGGTGCGCACCTGCACGGCCAGCGCGTCGTTCAGCGCGATCAGCGCCAGTGCATCGGCAATAACGAACTTTTTGAATAACCCCACAAATATCCGTTGACCGCCGAGCAGCGTCTCAACTTGTGTAAGGGCAAAATTCTTCCTCAGGTCTTGCGCGAAGCGTTCGGCGCGGTCGATCGGACCGGCAGTAAGCGCAGGGAAGAAAACAACGTACGTGGCGAACTCAGGTAGAGTTAGCTCAGGGAGTCGCCCCAGTTGTTTATCGCGCAGCACATGGATCAGCCGGAAGGCAATGTAGGAAATGCCCAGCCAGCGCAAGTCCAGGGCAGTGGCAGTCTCGGT
>DASTFG010000185.1:0-6865 GCA_035708785.1 Anaerolineales bacterium | reverse complement strand
CAAGGTTCACTATATTTGATTAGCAATTTCGTTGCCTTTCTCTGGACCATGTCGGGAAATTCAATTGTCAGAATATTTGAATTGACCGTTACCGACTCTTTGCTAAACTCTACTCTACAAAATCCAGCAATAGTTTATTACGCAATTCATCTTATTTTGACATTGGTCTATGTTCCAATTGCGCTACGTTCGCTTTACAAGATAAATATCATAAAGCTGTTACTGATAGACTTGGTGTCTGCTGCATGGCTCACATTTTTTCTATTGCCATCTATCAGTGGACAATGGGCTTTTGTAGCCTATTGCGAAAGTTGTAGAATAGAGGCGATACTGGAGTTTATGAGTACGTCCCCTGATCCGCTTAGCGTGATTGAGCAATATCGTAGAGAAAAGTTAGCTCAAATTCTTTTGAGAATTGGCTTTGGAGTATTGATTGCGACCATGTTGATTCTCGCCATGATTAAAGCAAGGAAAAGATTGAAAAGTGAGTACTTCATTTGACGAGCTGAAACGCCGCCGAACAAAGCGTGCACAGATGAAGCGGGAAGTCAAGGGTGCTCATAGAAAAGAAAAGTAAATCAGGATGCGGGGGTGAATAAACAGCAATATCCCACCGGCACTTTTGCGTGTTGTGCAAAAGCGTGGAGAGAGTTGTATAATGAATGGGGAGCGATGAGCCCGCAAAATGGCGTCAAGCGCCATCTCCTATCTGGAGTTCACACTATTGTGTGTTTGGGACATCGCTCCTTTCTGTTGGCAGAGACGAGGGTGGCAAGGGGATCGGTTTCTTCGAGCCCCAGGGAATATGAGTAAGCTCGCCACCCAGGTGCAGGGCATCCAGGCGTACGCGAACGAATTGGGCAGCGGATTGCCCATCTGGACGATTTTTCTTCCCGACCTGGTAGGCAAAGCCCAACAACTTTTGTGCTATCGCTTCGGGTTGGGCAAAGCGATCCGTCCGGTTTTGGGCGAGGATATACCAGACTGCCACCAACAACTTGCGGGCAATGGCAACAATGGCTTTGTTGTGTCCCAGGCGTGGTTCCAGGCGGGCCAATTCCGCCTTCCAGTGCGGATGCGAGTTAGCTACCACCTGCGCCGCCTCGATCAGGACCGTTCGCTGAACACCTATAGCGTATCCAAAAACGTGCCCGACCGCAATCCTCTCACAAGCGATTGCGCTTGCATGCTAACACCCGATCCCCGGCAACACCTGCCCCGGCGGGCGGTGCCGGGGAGTACGCCGGGGCCGTGGTGGTGGGACTGCCGCGCAGCGGCGTGCGCGATTTAGAGGCATTTTTCTGGCTTCGGGTTTATACTGCTGCCAAACAGAGTCCGCGCCCGCCCCAGCGTACCCCGTAGGGGCATACCGCGAGCTGTTGGGCGTTTACCTGCAAAGCAAAAAGTTACGAGGAGTTTTTAGCAATGAACAACAAGTCCAATCATCGAATTTTCGCGATGAAGTTTGCAAATGTATACCCACTATACGTTCAAAAAGCAGAACGCAAAAATCGTACGAAAGAAGAAGTTGACCGAACCATCTGCTGGTTGACGGGCTATAGCCAAGCGGGATTACATCAGCAAATCGAACAGGGAACTGATTTTGAAGCCTTTTTTGCGCAAGCACCAGCCATGAATCCAAATCGTTCGCTGATCAAAGGCGTAGTGTGTGGTGTTCGCGTCGAAGAAATCGAAGATCCGCTGATGCAAAACATACGCTATTTGGACAAACTGATTGATGAGCTCGCAAGAGGAAAAGCGATGGAGAAGATTCTGCGGCAGTAGGTGGTTTAGCCATAAGAAACTACCGCCAAGCGTTGGGCATTTTCACCGATATTTCATTGACAATGGGACCATTTACAGATCCAAGCAAAGTAAAATTGTGATGAACAAAACTTGGTGAAAGTAGGGATAACTCTAAGTTGTGTGTAAAATTCCATCAAGATAGCGGTGATGTTTTTATTGGCGAAAACGCCAAAGCTGCCAGAAAGATTTGTCCGAGTGCGATCTGGAAAATCGCCGCCCGAAAACTTGACCAAGTTGACTCTGTCGCTGCCCTTGCCGAACTGAGAATTCCGCCGAACAATAAACTTGAAGCATTGTCAGGTGATAGAAAAGGACAACATAGTATTCGGATCAATGATCAATACCGGATTTGTTTTGTGTGGACTGAATCGGGTCCTGACCAGGTTGAGATTGCTGATTATCACTAGAAGCATAAGCAGGAGATAGATTATGGTTCGCATTCCTACCAATCGCATACCCACTCATCCAGGCGAAATGCTTTTGGAAGAGTTTCTGAATCCAATGGGAATCAGCCAAAGGGGTTTGGCTGATCATATCGAAGTTCCCTATCAGCGCATCAACGAGATTGTCAATGGTCGTCGAGGCATCACGCCCAGTACGGCTCTGCGTTTGGCTAAATTCTTTGATATGTCTGCTGATTTCTGGATGAATTTACAGTTGCGCTGGGATCTCTATTTTGCTCGACAGGCGGAAAACAAGGTACTGGAAAGAATTCAACCGTATTCCACGTCGGTCTAAAAAGGCGGTCGAGTCTTAAGGTCGAAAGCGTGCCAACAATGCGTGCTGACGGTGGGTACGCCCGGCGCGTTTTTATCGGCATTTTCTTGGCTTTAGGCTTTTTCCCGTTTCGACGGCGCATCCACCCTCCTGCGCCGCCGGATCGACTAGCGAAGCTGTGTCGAGATCACCGCAGCTAAGGCAGACAGTCAGCGCTACATGATCAAGTATCGTGTATTGTTGTAATCGAGGAGATGAATGAGATGAATAAAATCGACCGTATCGGATTGCAACTTTTCACTGTCCGCACAGAGATGGAAAGAGATTTCGAAGGCACTCTGGAGAAGGTTGCCGCCATTGGATATAACGAAGTTGAATTTGCCGGTTATTTTGAACATCCTCCTCAGGATGTGCGAAAGATGCTGGAGCGTCATGGATTAACCGCACCGTCTGCCCACGTTGATTATCAGAGCCTGGTCTCCAATTGGCCACAAGTGGTGGAGACTGCCCAAACGATTGGACACACATATATCGTGAATGTAGGGGTTGCTCTAAATTTGCTTGGTGAACCAGATATATGGAAGCGTGCCGCCGACGTATTCAATCGTGCAGGCGAGTTCAGCCAACGGGCAGGTATTCAATTTGCCTACCACAATCACTATCTTGAGTTCATTCCCGTGAATGGAAAAAAGCCTTACGACCTTCTATTGGAATTATGTGAGCCCGAGCTGGTAAAGATGGAACTAGATTTTTGCTGGATGGCTGCCGTGGAGCAGGATCCATTTATATACTTTCAGCGATTCCCTGGTCGGTTTCCGCTGGCACATGTCAAGCAGCTGAGAAAACTTCCGACGCGCATGCCAGGCGATGAAGTTGGTATGATTCTCTGGGAGCGAACAGTACCAGCTATAACTGAAGTTGGGGAGGGTGTGATTGATTGGAAGTCCACGCTTGGGCAAGCGATGCAATCCGGGACACAGCACTTTTTTGTGGAACATGACGCTCCTCAGTCACCACTCGCCAGCATTCAGACGAGCTATGACTACCTGGAGAAACTTCGATTCTGATACCCATTGTCGCCAGCGTGCTAACAAAGCGTCCGCTAGATAAGCGGAATTCACCGCGTTTTCAGTCAGTTTTCGTGGCTCGCAGCCGGTTCCGCGAGAACAGCGTTACCTCGTCCCACCCGTTTTTCGAGCTTGTCGAGACACACCGCCGCTCACGCAAGCCGATGGCCGGTTTTTGGTAAACAATCAACTCAGGAGCAGTGTAACCTGATGTCTTACCCTTCCATCTTTACCTATACGTTTACCATTCCACAAAGCATGATTGACGAGAATGGTCATGTCAACAACGTTGCTTATGTGCAATGGATGCAGGATGCCGCGGCGATTCATCACCCGCAGGCAGTCGGATACAAGCCATCCGAGAACACACCCTGGTACGCACGTGAACAGGGAGCTTGTCCTGACTGGGAGGATTAAGAAAGAGAATCACTTAAAGATTTGAAGCGAGAACACGCTATGCTCCAAGTGCCTGTCTACCTCTTCCTTGGCCTGCTGCTCCTTGTATTTTTCCTGCTCTTCATCGTGCGCCTCGTCCGTTACTTCTACAAGTTCCCGATGCCCCAGTTCCTGGCCAATCTCATCGATAATCCCTTGCGGCGCAGGATACAACCACCCGGTGAAATGCCGATCCGGCATGGGATTAAGCCGGGGATGACAGTCCTGGAAGTCGGGCCGGGCAACGGAAGATACACCATCGAAACGGCCCGTCAAATTGGCAGCCGCGGCAAGCTGGTCACGATTGACATCGAGCCGAAGATGATCGAGCGCGTCCGGCAGAGGGCGCAAACCGAAGGCATGACCAACCTGGAAGCGAAAGTGGCCGATGTGTATAAGCTTCCTTTCGAGGATGGCACGTTTGACGCGATCTATATGATCACCGTGATCAGTGAAATTCCTGAGCCCGAGAGGGCCATGCGAGAGTTCTATCGCGTGCTGTCTCCCTCCGGAACCCTCGCGTTCAGCGAGCTGCTGACCGATCCGGATTATCCGCTCGCGCGGACTCTTATTCGCAAGGCAGGTGTGGCAAACTTCCGGTTGAAGGAGAAACTCGGCAACTTCTTTTCATATACGCTGATCTTTGAAAAGCAGCCGCAAAACGCCTCCTGACCCGCGCGGCAACTGCGGGTTGATGCGCACGTTTAGGGGATTATGAGAGTTGGCCTTTGGTATGGTGACCGAAGTATATAATCAGCGCCTATGACCAGAGACCAAAAGATCACCCTTGGCGTTCTAGCCGCCATCACCTGTACTCTTTTCCTGGTAGTCCTCCAGGCCGCCTCACAGGCTTATCAGGTCTGGAGCCAGCAGCCACTGGGCCCGACGATGGCATACCCGACAGAGTGGGAGCTTCCCGCCACGTGGACCGCGTCCCCCGCTGCCACTCAGCCGACCTATACGCCCCTTCCGACGTTAACTCTCGCTACCGAGACCCCGGCCTCCCCTTTCCTCGCCTGCCATAACCTGCCGACGATGACCATCCTGGCGATCGGGACCGATGTCCGGCCCGGCGAGCGCCGTCACGGGCTGACGGATGTCATGCGTGCGGTCCGCGTCGATTTCCGCGAACAGCGCGTCACAACCCTGGAGTTCCCCCGCGACCTGTGGGTGGAGATCCCGGAGATCGAAGAGAACCTTCAGACCGACCATCAAAAGCTCAACACTGCCTATGCTTATGGCCAGCCTGACTATGGGCCCAGTCTTCTGGCGCGGACTCTCGACCGGAACTTCGGCCTGAAAGTGGACCATTACGTTGTCGCCAACATGCATGTCTTCGTGGATGTCGTCGACGCGCTGGGCGGCCTGGCCGTCACACTGCCACCGGGCGGAGTCGACGGGCGCACCTCCACCGACCGCAGTGAGCGGCTGGTCTTTCCCGGAGGGCCGCAGCATCTCAACGGCGAGCAGGCCCTGACCCTGGCGCGCATGCGCAATGAGAGCGTCTTCGAGCGCGCCAATCACCAGAACACTGTCATGTGCGCGCTGCGGAAGAAGATTGAAAGCCCTGAGGTCGCCCTGCGCCTGCCGGCCATCATCAACTCGTTCATGAAAAATATCCAGACCGATCTGACGCCCGAGCAGATCAGCCAGCTGGCCTGCCTGGGCACGCAGATGCCGCGCAGCAACATCACGTTTGCTTCTTTCCCGCTCGAGCTCTTCGCGCCTGGCCAGACCTATGATCCGGTGCTCGAGCAGGATGTCTTCATCTGGAAGGCGGACTTCCGCACGCTGCGGGGCTACGTCTCGGGCTTCCAGGCCGGGACCTGGCCTTCCGCTTCAGCTCCGGGCGATTCTGAAGGGGAAGCCGGCGGCTGCGAGTAAGTCCGGTCGGAGTTCGAAGTCTCCAGACTTCGGACTCCTCTGGCTTACTCCATATCCTTCGGCGTCAAGACCAGGTGTCCTTCTGCCTGCGACATGACATCATTCTGATCCCACAGCATCGAATAATACTGGAGGTTCGCCCACATCTCCGCCATGTCGATGTAATGCGGGTGGGAGGCATGACCGGACTGCCCCGTGGTGTGGACAGTGAGCGAGTTGCGCAGGTCGCCGAGGTCGACGATCATGCGCATGGAAGGCAGGCTCGTGACCGGGTAGCCCTCGCGCAAGGACCAGCCGGTCGCATTGACGATGGAGTCACCGCCGCCCGTGGGAAATGGCCCGCGGTTGAATAAATCTTCGATTAGCCCGACCCCGGATTCGCCCAGCGTAGCGTTCCGGAAGGTCGCGTAGTGGATCTCACCCCACTTCCATTCCGCGGGATCGTTTCCGAAGATCCTTTCCAGCTCCTCGACTCCCTGCTCGAAGGATTTCCTCATGATGTCGGCGCGCGTCTCGACGACGTCCGCGGTCGTTATGTCATCCCACCATGAACTGTTCTCATCCATCTGGCGCATGATCTCGTTCCAGCGCGAGCCGCCGTCGGGGTAATAGCGCTCGTCGGGCATCTGGTCGTTGAAGGTGTTTTGCAGGAAGTAACGCCAGAAAGCATTGAAGATGGCCGCACCCGCGGAGTCGGCGCGAGCCAGATAGTCCCACTTCGACAGCAGGTCCATCCCGATGGCCCCGTTCGGTGTCGCGGCCTTGTAGTCCATTGCCGTGAGCAGCGGGACGAACGCCGGGCCGTTCACATCGAATGAATCCCCCTGCATGGACTGCATGTAGGCGATATCGATCTTCCCCGGCGCGTCTTCGATCATGTCCAGGATGCGTTGGGCGCGAAAGCCGTAGTCCCAGGCGCGGCTGATGAAATGGGGATAATCCCACGGCTGCGAGCG
>DASTFG010000184.1:0-7160 GCA_035708785.1 Anaerolineales bacterium | reverse complement strand
AAACTGGAGTTGTTTAACTTCTTCAGGGGTAAATAATTCTTCAATAATTTCACTGTGGCGTGTGAAGTGAGGATTCTCTTTATACGTTTTTCTGATTAATTTCTTGCCTCGCAATCCACTGGCTTTCAAATCTAACAAAACCTTTTTGTCAGAAGGCTTTATTGTTTTCAAATATGAATGCCTTGTATTTAACTGAAAATCTTGAGCGTCTCTTAATAAACCCAGTTCAGTTAATCGTGATTTATCATAATAAGAAACAAAGCTAAAAGGACCAAACCGATGTGGGAAGAAGTCATAATAGTCTTTCCCCGTGATTTTGCAAAAATTAAATAGAAGCTTTTCGCAATCTGTACTTTTCAGATTGCCACCAAAAACCTCGATAAGGGCAAGCAGCAGTTTTCTGCGATAGTACATCATGGCTGGTGTATTATGATCATATCATAACTGCCTGTGCTCTTTCAAACTCAAATGCCATTTTAAGGGCTAGCATATATATGAGGCCTTTCATGTGCCACCTATCACAATGGCCTATCCTAAATTCTAGCCAAGGACGCACAGAGGAATTGAGGGAACTATAGTAGACCGCCGGGCAATAAGTGCTGGTGGAAGCGCTGTAAGGCCAAGAAGTCTTTCTCGCGACTGACCCCGATGCCGAAGACACCGCAGGCGACGATGGTTTGATATCGGCGCGGCAGGTCGAGTTCATGCAGCGCCTGCCTGTGGAGCCGCGGCGACAGTCCCTCACGCTCGGCCGTCTGCTGGCAGTAGGCCAGCATATCGCCGGAGACGTCACAACCGTCTACATCCAGACCTGCCCGTAAGAAGGGAATGAGCAAACGACCCGTGCCGCAGCCGGCATCCAAGGCAGGTTGCCCGTTCTTCTCGATCTGCTGCTGGAAGTAAGCGATCTCGGGCCCGGTTGTGTTGTTCTCGGCCCAATTGCGCGCCATCAGACCGTAATGCCATGTTTGAACTTCATCACTCATAGGGTCCTATTTCCTTGTACTCAGTATAGGGCAAAACCTCTGCTCATGCAATCAACTCGAACAAAGGAGCTTCAAAGCTTCCTGCCCAGTTCCGTCATCACCTCACTTCGCATCTTTGAGGCGTGCGATGGCTTTCCCGGTGACTGCTCCATACCCGCCGCCTGCCAGCATCCCGGCGCAGAGGGAGCTATATGCGTCCTTACCCGCTGCCAGAATCGCAAGATCGATCAGCGCGCCCATAGCTCCTCCTACAGCACTGATCAGGATCCACCATCCTGCATAAGGCAGTACTTCACGCAACAGTGGCCATTGGCCAAGCCCGATGACGCTCCACAGCACAGTAAGGAAAATGAGATGGGAGGCAAAATTTTGGTAAGGCGCTGTGGCCGCAATCAACACCGGGCCAAGGAGGCGCTGACCCAAAGTCGCAATCAGCAAGTAGCCAACGAGACCGCTGAAGGCTGTAGCCGGTAGCCAGAGGACATGCGCAAGCCGCGCCCGGGGGTGGAGTACCGGGTATAAAACCAACCACTGGCCAAGTCCAAAGATGAGCCCTGTTAATATTAATGTCTTTGGATGCGTAGCCCGCGTCAGCAGGCCGGCGGTGATGGAAGTGAACAGCCATTGCAGCTGGAGAGGAAGCCGCAAGATCCTGAGTCTCATTCTCAAAGTAATGGGACTACATTATATCTGTAGTGTAGGGAGAATCAGCTTCAAGTTCAATGCCTTTGCACATGCTTGCTCCCAACGGCCTTCCCTTAAAAGAGAATAAAGTTCTGCAACGAGCTCCATTAGAATCTTCTGACCGGGTTTTTATACAGGATTCACGCCTCTCTAACAAAGGAGTCGTATAAATTAAAATGGAGCGGCAAAGCGGGCTTTGGCTCCAAAACACAAGGATCGATGTGTAAAAAGGCTTGCCCGATAATCCGCTCCCGATGAAGGTTGAAACATAAATACCAGTTCTATTAAGCAAGGAGGTCCCTATGTCTAATCTAACCCGTTGGGAACCTGCTCGTGAGATCATGACCTTGCGTGAAGCCATGGATCGTCTCTTCGATGACGCGTTCACGCGCCCGTTCTCACTCACCCGGGAGGGCGGATACAGCTGGGCTTCCCCCGCGATCGACATGTACCAGACCGATAATGACGTTGTCGTAAAGGCTGCACTTCCAGGACTCAATCCTGAAGAGGTGCAGATCAATGTCACCGGTGACATTTTGACAATTAAGGGTGAAGCCAAGCATGAAGAGGAGAGGAAAGACCGATCCTGGCATATCCGTGAACAGCGCTGGGGCGCGTTTGAGCGTTCTATCAGGCTTCCGACCGGTGTGCTCTCCAATCAAGCGAAGGCTGATTTCCAGAACGGCATTCTGACCGTTACCCTGCCGAAATCGGAAGAAGTGAAACCCAAGACGATCACCGTCAAGGCAAAATAGTCAGAAAATCAAATATGAGGGCGGGGCTTTCAAAGCCCCGCCCTCCTGATTTAAGAGGACGAAAACGCATCTCTCCTCACGATAGACAAAATTGCCGAGCAATCATAGAAAACTTCCCCCCTTTGCTAACAAATTACTTTTCCACCATCATCCTCGCGGCTCTTCTCCCGATCTCTACGGCGAAGTTGGTGCCGCGGTCCCACGGGTAGACCTGGCTCATCGAGGCGAAGTACAGCCCCTCGATGGGCGTCTGGATGGCGGGGATGTTCTTCGAGTGGTTCACGAGAGGCACAGGCTGGGCGTAATTGGTCTTGGACACCCAGACCTTGTTCACCCAAGCCCGCTCGAAGGCCGGGTTGAATTTTTTGAAGGCAGGTGCAAAGCGCTCAAGCAGTTCCTCATCGCTCATCGAGAAATATTCGTGGCCCACCTGCAGGTAATCGCCCGCGTACACAATGTGTTCGCCGCCGAAGTGTTCCTTCGACACAAAATTCGTATGTTCCACCAGCGCCAGCATCGGGTAGCCCGCCTCTTTGGGCAGGTTGAACCAGTAATAGCCCTGGTTGGAGAGCTGGTGTTTAAGCGACAAGACCATGACCACCGCGCCCATGGACTTAAGCTCGAGCAAACCCTTGAGATAGTTTTCCGGGAGGCCCGGGCTCAGCTTCGCCAGCAAACTGGGAGACGTGGTGACCAGAACCCTGTCGAACGACTCGCTCCCGGCCTCGCTCAGTACCGACAGCTTGCCCTGCTCCCGTTTGATCGACTCGACCTTTGCCCCAAGCCGGATGTGCACCCCCATCCCGCGCAGTCTTTCTGCGAACAGATTGGCGAAGTTCTGAAAGCCGCCTTCGAACGTCCCCAGCCGGGTCGTGCGGGCTTTGAGGCGTGCCCACATCCAGGCCATGTTCACCTGGTCGTAGTACGGACCGAACTTCCCAACCAGCAGTGGTTTCCACATCTTTTCGTAAACGCGTTTGCCCGCATACTTGCGCATCCATTCGTCGGCGGTGAACTGTTCGAGAGCCTTCCAGTTATTGGTCAGACGGAGATAGAGTCCGACAAAGCCGAACCGGATCTTGTCGAGTCCAAATCCAAGTCCCGGAAAGAGAAGCGCATGCGGGATCGAGTCGAACGGGTACCATTTGCCGTCATGCAGCAGAACGGTGTAGGGCCGCGGGAACAGGACCCTGTCCTCCCAGCCCAGCTCCTTGATGAGACCGAGCACCTCGCTGTCCGACTGAAACCAGTGGTGGTAGAACTTCTCCACGGACCAGTCCCAGTGCGGCTCCTTGAAACCAGAAGCCAATCCGCCAACATACTTGGCGGATTCGTAAATGGTGACTTCGTGTCCTGCATTTTTAAGATCGTATGCGGCGGCCATACCGCCAAACCCCGCTCCGATAATTGCGATTCTCATTCACTCTCCCAGTGGGCCAGACACCTGCACCGAATGCAGGTGGGGTGTTGTCAGTACGATATCACAAAATTTTGCAGCCTGCCCTACTTGTTTTGGCTTTTCATCCTCTTGTCCACTTTTTCGGCCAGGATTTTGAGCCTGTCCCACCGCTGGCGGACGATATAGATCATGGCCAGGGTCTGCAGCCAGCGCACTTCGCACTGAGGGTTCTCGGCCAGCTGCTCGAAGACCTCCATAGCTTTCTCGTCGGTGCGCCTGGTCTTGGCATATTCATTTGCCAGTTGCTTCAAATACTCTTCTTTTTTCCGGCTCAGCTCGCGTAACTGTGCGATCTTTTTGCGGTTCTCTTTGACGCGGTCGTACACGCGTTTGACCGCCACCTCGAGCTCATCGACCGTGAACGGCTTGATCAGGTATTCCTGCACGCCCAGGGACATGGCCGTCCGCAACGTGCTGGGGTCCTTTTCTGCGGAGATGATCACGCAGCCCGTATCCGGATGAGTTTGTATGATATGCCTGAAGGCGGTCAGGCCATCCATCTCCGGCATGTTGATATCCAGCAGGACGATATCGGGGTGGTGCTCTTTCGCCAGTTGGACAGCCTGGGCGCCGTTTGAGGCGATGGCCACTACCTCCGCAGCGTCGACCGTTGCCAGCATCAGGCGGGTATTGCGGCGTGTCTCCTGAACGTCATCGGCGATCAGGATCTTTACTTTGTTCTTTGGGGCGACAAAGGGCTGCGTCATCGTGCATTCCTCGTACGGATAAAGCCTCTGGATGGACGGTATCTTAAGTATAACGCAGGATGGTCAGGGATTCATAATTTTTCCGTTTCGGCCTGCAGCGAGTCACTCCAATGGATTCCCTCGCGTGCCAGGTAGTATGCACCCAGCAGCGTGATCGGCAGCCACAATGCAACGTGCAGCACGAGGGTATATCCGGCCGCGACGGAATGTTCTACGCCGTAGGCCGTAAGCACGGCGATGCCGGGCGCGTCGAACGTGCCAATGTACCCCGGCGCGGAAGGGATGGTCGTTGCCAGGTTGACAATGCCGTTCATCAACATTAAGGCAAAGAACGAAACGTCGAAATCAAAGGCTTGCATTACGAACCAGTATTTGCCGGTCTCCAGCAGCCAGATGATGACGGACGTCAGGAAGACCATCAACACATTGGCGGGAGACCGGAGCGAGGCCAGGCCATCGAGAAATCTGTTGGACAGGCCGGTCACGCGTTCCTGAAAGCGGCCGGGCACAAAACGGCCAATGAGCCACGAGCCAACTTTCAGCGTGGTATGCGGAAACATGGCCGAAGTAAGAAATACACCCAGTGCGGCGAGAAAGATGCTGGTGCCGATCACCGCCACCTGCTGGATGTTGCCGACAAAGCCCGAGCTGCCGGTCAGCCTGGCAAGCTCGGGGAGATTGACGAATACGAATGCCAGCATCACCACGCCGTCGAAGATGCGCTCCACAATGATCGTCGCGGCGGAGGCGGAGATCGATACTCCCTCCTTGCGCTTGAGGATGACGGCGCGCAGCGCCTCGCCCGCCCGAGCGGGGTAGATGTTGTTTCCCATGTACCCGATGGTGAGGATCGGGAAAATTCTCGCTGTAGGGATTTTCTTAATGGGACCCAGCAGGTAATGCCACCGCCAAGCCCGGACCCACACGCCGATAAAATAAACGCCGACCCCGGGCGCCAGCCAGATGTAGTTTGCCTGTCTCACAACCTCCCAGAACTCTTCGAGATGCAACCCGCGCAGTGCGAGCCAGATAAATACGATGCTGACTAGGACCCCGAGCCAGAACTGCCATTTTTTCATAGGGAGGATTGTAACATGCCGAAAACCCGCAACTTCTCGCAGACTCATATCGTAGACTCTGTTGAGGAGGACATGATAGATAAACTACCCTGGTGGCTCAAACTCCTTGCCAAGATTCTGCTGGTCGATCTGATCATTGCGCTCTTCGTCGCGGGATTGTCGTGTCTCACGCAGGATTTCAGTCTGCTCTCACTTAGCAATCGTTTATTTGGCGGCGGGGTCATTGCAATATTGATCAGTGTCGCATCAGGCATAGGGAACTGGGGAAATCGTTCCGATTGGCAGCAGATGCTGGCGCAATCTGCGGGCCAGGCAAATCTAACCGAGCGAAATAGTCGTATGATGGCAGACATCGCTCAAGTTTATGCGCTTGCATTTGTGATGATCCCTGCCGGTCTGCTCGCCATCCTGATCGCGGTCATTTTAGGGCAATACGCTTGATATAATCCTAGAGGTGGAAATCCATCAGCCCGCTGCCAACTTTGAATTAGGTGATCTGCAGGGGAGTTTTCATCGCCTTCATGATTATCTTGGGAAGATCGTCATCGTCAACTTCTGGTCGGCAGAATGCCCGCATTCGGAGCGAACCGACCGCTCGACGATGGCCTGCCTGGTGCAGTGGGGTGAGGATGTGGCCATGCTGTCCATTGCGTCAAATCGAAACGAATCTACTCAAATGCTGGAAGAGACTGCTCGGACGCGGCGCCTGCCGGTGGTCCTGATCGATGCGGAACAGGTGGTCGCGGACCTGTACGGAGCTCAGACGACGCCACATGTGTTTGTGATCGATCGGGAAGGGATCCTGCGATATCGCGGCGCGGTGGATGATGTCACCTTCCGCCAAAGGAAAGCGACGCGTTTTTTCCTGGAAGAGGCAGTGGAAGCGCTCCTGGAGGGCGGCCTGCCCGAGTTGGCGGAAATGCCTGCTTATGGATGTTCCATCGTGCGGGAAATTTGATAGAATCAAAGTGTGCCGATAGAAACTTTTGCAAGACTTGCATTTTTAAAGAAAATCCATCTCTTCTTTGGCGTGGAGGAGGCTGAACTCCAGAAAATCGCCGAAGAGCTGGTCGAGCACTCGTATCCTGCGGGAGCCGTTATTTTCGAACAGGGCAGCAAATCCGACAGTTTCTATTTGATCTACGGTGGGAAGGTGCGCATCACGCGCAAGCAGGAAAGAAAGGAAATCCAGCTTGCACTGCTGGTGAACAACGATTACTTTGGCGAGATGGGCCTGGTTGAAAAACGACCGCGCTCGGGCACGGCGACCGCGCTGACAGATACCTCTTTGTTGGTGCTGTCGCGGCAGGATTTTGAGAGGCTTTTCAAGCGCAGCCCGCAGTTGCGATTGAATCTCGATCTTGCCATCCGAAGCCGCCAGCTGGCGCGTAAACTGCAGTTCAGATGGCTGCGGCCCGATGAGGTCATTTATTTCCTGGCGCGCAAACATCCGATAGTTCTCTATCAGAGGCTGGTCTGGCCCATCCTTG
>DASTFG010000183.1:0-5772 GCA_035708785.1 Anaerolineales bacterium | reverse complement strand
TCCAGCGCGAGGTAATTGTACGCCGCCAGCCCGCCGAGAAAGATGCAGAGCGCCCAGCGTAATCCCCAGCGCGGGGAAACGATCCGGCTGACCGCCCAGAATCCCAAGACCGCGCCACCCAAGATTCCGACCATGACCAGCAGCCAGATACCGAGACGCGGATAGCCTTCCGGTGAGATTAGATCATTTTCAGGCACCGGCGTGAGGCTCGGGGTCATGGTCATCGTAACGGTCACGGTCGCCTGTGGAACGATGACGGTTACGGCCGCGCCCTCATTGGAGGCATCGAACTGCAAAACCCCGGAAATCATGGCCGGTTCACTCATCGCCCGTATCTCGACCTTTCCGGGCTTATCGATGGAGAACGAAGCGCGTGCAATACCATCTACGGTCGTAGTATCAACCTGCTGCAGAATTCCGCCTCCCTCGTCCAGGGTCGACATCGTAAAACGCACCACGGTCTCATCAGGCACAATATGCTGGTTACGATCCAGAATCGGTCCTGCCCGGACGGCAATCCTGTCGCCAATCCGGTAGAGCGGGATCTCCGTGGGTCGGGCAGTCCCGACGGTGGGGGTATAGGTCGCGCCGCCTATCGGTGTGGGAGGAATGTCCTGGTCCAGCGCGATCGGGATAATCTGTGCCGGGTCAGGGGACGTTTGTGTAATCAGGTCATATCCCACTGCAGGAATGGAAACAGGCGACGCGCCCTGTAGAGAAATCTGCTGGAACAGTAAACGCGCAGCGACCTCCACGAATGGAGGTTGCTTGCTGTAAAGCGCGTAGTAGGCTGTTAGCTTGGATATATCCGTTGGGTCCAGATAATAAGGAGCCGTGAACGAGAACAGGATCACATTCTTGCGAAGCAAATTGGGGCGCTCGGAAAAGAAACGGCGAAGGAGAGAGACCTGCCCGGCCCGTACGTCGGCTAACGAAATTACGATCCAGCTCGCACTCTCGAGGGCGGCTTCGATGTCTGTCTCGGTCTCTCCATTCAGCATGAGTCCAAGCTCTGTAAACGGGAAGGAAACGACGCGATTGGCAAAGATCTGGCCGCTCCCATTCGGCCCATACAGTCGAAGGACAGCTCTTTGAAGGGCATCTGCCTCCAGAGCATCGTGTGAGAGACAGCCACTGCATTGCTGGTACGAGGGTGTATCTGTCAGGAAAACGAGCCGGTCACCCTGGTTCGGCGGGGCAGGCAGCAGTGTGCCCAACTCCTGCGGATCCGGACTGATCAGTGTGACGGCGTTACGCGCCACATCAAACACAACCTGCTGAGAAGCACCTATGCTCTCCAGGGCAGCATCCGGCATCAGCACACTGGAAATCGTCAACTCTTCATAGATGCGAAGTTTTTGCGCAAGAATTCTCCCCACGGCTGCATCTACGAGACGGGTAAAAACAGGATCATTCCGGTATTCCTGTGCGAAAAATTCAAGAATTCGCAAGGTTGAGGAATACGGATCATCCTCTACATCCTCGGAAGTGATCTCGCCCAGGTAGAGCAGATCGTTGCCTGCCAGGAAAGCATCGCGTGTCACGGAACGAGGCGAAAAGTTTTCTCCGCTTTGGGAATAAAATCTACGCACGGCCTCACTTCCCAGATCATCACTGACGATCAACCCGCCGCCGGTGCGCCAGGCCGTAAACTCAGGCAAGGCCACGATGGTGGAAAGCGCCGAGGCATCAAGACTGACAGGCCGCGTCGTCGCACGGATATTCCCCTGGAATCCCTGATAGCGAATATGCGAGACGAGCAGACCATCGACGGTCTCCGTTGGCTCAACAGAGGTTGTCGCCGCAAGGAACGGCTTGAGCTCGACCTGTTTCAGCTGCTCGAAGGACTTTCGGACTGTAGGAACCTCTTCCTCAGGCATGCGGTCCGAGGCCCCGCGGCCCGGGAAATGCTTGGCGACTACGACCATCCGCCCGTTACTGCCTGTGTGCACGCCTGAGATGTAGGCGCGCCCCATTTCACCAACCCAGAAGGGGTCTCCTCCAAACACGCGGGTACCCAGGTCGCTGCGGGCAGACGGACTTGGAGACTCCACCACATCCAGAGAAGGTCCAAGGAGAAGATTGAATCCCAGCGCGGATAACTCACTGCCCAACACCGAACCGACTTGTTGTGCCAGCTCCGGCCTCCAGGTCGCACCGATGGCCATTGCATCCGGCAGTGGGGTGATCCCGCTGAAGATCTGGTCCTGGGGTGTGCCATCACCCTCCTGCGAAATACCGACGAACAGTGGCGCGTATACCTTGTCCTCCGATGGAGTGGAACGCTCTGCAGCTTCCCATTCGATGGTTTGCAGCGCCCCGATGAGCTCCTGCGCGGCGGGGAGGGTATCCGGCTCTTCAACAAAGTTATTATTGTTCGCCAGCAAAACCACGCCGCCGACATGATGATTCGCAATCAGATCGTAGATCTGGGAATCTTCGCTGACATCGGTTCCATGAAATGTGACCAGGAATAATTGTCCCACTCGTTCCTCAGGGGTCATTGAGGCGAGCAGGGCCTGCACTTCCGGAGACTGGCTCTGCAGTCCGGCACGCACGGGAGCGACCGGCCGAAGCGCCGATGCGATCAGCCCCAGCAGGAGCAGCCCGCCGAAGGCGCGTCTCAAGTCCATAGGCCTCCCCGGCAGCCAGCCTCACTTCTTTTCCGAGCCGGAGCCTGCGGACCAACCCTGAGAACGAGCGGAGTCTTCACGCGGCACCCTTTCTCACTTGGACCGCCAGCTGCGGGTCATCGGTGAAGATCGCATCCACACCCCAATCGAACAAGCGGCGCATGTCCTCTCCGGCATTGACCGTCCACACGTGGACGCGCCGCTCCAGGCGATGCACCCGCTGCACCTGCTGGGGAGTGACGTCATTCAAATAGGGATGCAGGGCCTGGTACTTGCCAAACACAAAACCAAAGGAGCGCGCCCACCCGCCGAGCAGCCCGTTGAGCGCCAGCAACCCGCGCGGAACTTCCGGGAGCAGGCCGCGGGCTTTTGAAAGATTGGACGCCAGGAAGGACGAAAACAGAATCTGCTTTTGCAGGCCGCATTTCTTGATCAGCATGCAAACGGTCTCCACAAGATGATCGCCCGGCGTGCGGTAGTTCGTCAATTCGACATTGATGAACAGGCGCTTCCCCAGCGCATCGAAGACCTCTTCGAGCGTGGGGATCTTCTCGCCGCGATACTTCTCCGCAAAAAAAGCACCTGCATCCAGCGTACGAAGGTCGGCCAGTGACATGTCTCTTACCCGGCCATGCCCATCCGTGGTGCGGTCGACGGTCGCGTCGTGAATGACCACCGCGTGGCCGTCCGCGGATAACTTCACATCCAGTTCAATCCCATCGGCGCCCTGTGCCAGCGCCAGTTCAAACGCGGCCAAGGTGTTTTCTGGAGCGTGAGCAGAGGCGCCGCGATGAGCAAAGATAGTGGGACGAGGGAGGGTTTCAAGCATGAAAAAAATACTCATTGCTAGCCGCGCCGTTCGCCAGGAAAAGCTCGAAGAACGGTATGCAGCCAGGAAATCTTCAGGGCCGGGAAATCCGCAGTCAGAGAAGAGATCGCTGCGCCGGGGGGAACGCCCTCCTTACAATGCCAAGGCAATTATACGTCTACAAAATACGCCATTGCCGCGCGGTCGAGCATATCGCGTGTCATCGCAGGCGGGACGGCAAGGTAGCTTGAGATATCGAGGATCTGGTCGCAGAGATCGCGCGGGTGGGAGGCACGCAGTTTGCGGTTGCGCTTGATGTACCATTCCTGCAGCAGATAGGCCAGTCCCTGATCGCTATATTCTACTTTTTTATCCTGCGCGACGCGCTTGAAGATCTCACGGTACGCTTCATAGGAAGGATCACCGATCTCTATTTTGTGCCTCAGCCGCCTGAGGAAGGCCTCATCCACAAGATCCTTCGGCGGGAGATTTGTCGAGAATACAATCAAAACGTCGAACGGCACTTCGATCTTACGACCATTATGAAGCGTAAGGAAATCCACACGGTTTTCAAGCGGCACGATCCAGCGATTGAGCAGGTCGCGCGGACGGACCTGTTGGCGTCCAAAGTCATCAATCAGTAAAATGCCGCCGTTGGCTTTGACCTGAAAGGGGGCTTCATAAAACTTATGCACTTCATCATAGACCAGGTCCAGACCCTCCAGAGTCAACTCGCCGCCTACTACAATGAAGGGCCGGCGTATCTTCACCCAGCGCGGATCACGCCGCTGGCTCGTGCGCAGGTTACCCGTACTGCTCGCCTGTGGAATGTCTGCGCCTGGGGCCAGGGTATGGCTGACCTGGTCATAGACCTTGATGACCTGGCCATCCAGATAGAGAGCATACGGAATGTACATAGCCTGGCTTAAGACCAGATTTCCAAACGCGCGGGCGACACTCGTCTTACCGTTGCCGGGAGGCCCATACATAAAAATCGATGTGCCGGAATTCAGAGCAGGACCCAAGCGCTGAAAGGTGGCTTCCGAAAGGACCAGTTGAGAAAGGATCTGGCGCATCGTCCGCGTGGTGACGGTCATCCGGCCGGTCTTTTGGCGGCGGATTGCTTCATTGTAGACTTCGAAGGGGACGGGCGCCTGGCCTGCATATTGGCTGCGCTCCAACGCCTCGCGGGCACGCGTGATGCCTGCTCCCGTGATACCATAGGTGTACGCCCCCTCACCCAGGCCTCCCTGCGAGGACTTCACCTCCAGCAGCTTTTCACGCTTGAGCGCCTCCAGGATGGTATCGGTGACACCGGCAAATGGCAGTGCGATCAACTCGGCGATCTTAAAACCGCTCATATACCCCTGTGAATAGAGTATCTTTAGAGCGAGGTCCTGCAACCAGAGTGCTGAAAGCCCCGTATCATCCACGGTATTGATCGGCGGAGGTGAAAATAGAGTTGTGGTCGTTGTTGGTCTTGCCAGAGGGTTGCTCATAATGTCTCCCGGTGCGGGATGCTCCATAAAATCAAGTTAATTTGCGCCTAAATTATAGCACGCCCGATATCGTTTGAATTTGGTCTGAGCAATATCGTATATAATCTGGAACGCCATGAACCTCTCCGTCATCATCCCGGTATATAACGAGGTCGAACATATCCGTGAGATCGTGAAGCGGGTTCAGGCCACAAAGCTGATCAAGGAAATTATTATCGTAGATGATGGCTCAAGAGATGGGACGCGTGACATTCTGCGAAAATTGGACGGCAAGAAAAAGGTGCGGGTGATCCTGCACGAGCGCAACCAGGGCAAGGGCGCGGCGGTCGTGACGGGGTTGAGGGCTGCGGCAGGGGATGTTTTGCTGATCCAGGACGCTGACCTGGAATATGACCCGCGCGATTATCCAGTTCTGCTCAAGCCAATCAAGGAGGGAGTTGCAGATGTCGTTTACGGCTCCAGATTTCTGGGTGGCGCCCATCGTGTGACGATGTTTTGGCACATGGTGGCAAACAAATCATTGACCCTCATGACCAATGTTCTTTACAATACCATTCTGACCGATATGGAGACAGGCTACAAAGTCTTCCGGCGTGAGGTCATCGAGGGGATAACCATCAAAGCCAAGGGTTTTAACTTTGAACCCGAGTTCACAGCCAAAATACTCAAGCGCAATTACCGCATCTTCGAAGTGCCGATCTCCTTCAATCCGCGCGATTACTCGCAGGGGAAAAAGATCAAGTTGAAAGATGCCTTCGAAGCGGTGTGGACTCTATTAAAGTACAGGTTGGTAGATTAGGAGAGAAGTGTCTGTCTGAAATGCCTTCTGAAT
>DASTFG010000182.1:0-4742 GCA_035708785.1 Anaerolineales bacterium | reverse complement strand
AAACTGCGTGACTTGCTCGAGATCCGGCACAACCGGCTGGACGCGATCAATGAAGTTTTGCTGGATCCAGACACGAAAATCATCGATGAATTTCTGGATGTTGTGAAGAAATACGGCACGCCAGAGGAGATCAATGCAAAGGCAAACCAAGCACGATCTCTGGAGAACCTCTTTGCCAGGGTCAGCGAAAGGCAACCGGAATACATCAAAGACCTGGAATGGTTACAGGAGCAAGCCAGAAACAGAAAATTCATCTCGGTTGCAGACTACAGGCAAAAGGTCCTGGGCGAGTGGGCAAAAGGCAGGACGTTTGCCGACGATTTTGCGGTGACTCTCGAAGTCTCCGCGCTGCAGTACTTTCCCTGGATCCGCGAAATGGCCGAGTGCGCGCTCGAAGCGAGAACACTCGTACCGGGGCGCTTCATCAAAGTCCGAAAGATGAAGGAGCAGGAGGAGGATGGAGACCTGCCTGCGATCGCGGCCGCGATGCAGATCATCGGCGCGTCGTACGTGGAAACACTGGATACCAAGGGGACAGATGGCTCCAATCCGCACCTGAACGGGCCTGAAACGATCACCGGCTACTTTGGCGGGATCGGCCAGCCCAATGAACATGCACTGCAATGGCTCGACGAGTCTCTCTATTACTATACTACTTACGGTGTGAAGTCCGTGCTCAACTTCAACGCGGGGACGATCCTGCTCGGCTTCCTACTCTATAAGCTCGGCATCGATAACGATTTCAAGATCTCAGTCTTCTTCGGGAGCGACAATCCCTACCACGCTTTCTGGATCATGCTGGCGGCCAAGTTATTCAGCCGCGACGATGGAACCTCCCCGTTGATCGGGTTCAACTGGTCGAACTCGGTGAACAACGAGACGATGGAGTTGACTGCGCAGTTCAGGAAACAACTGGGCTTCGAAGATATCGTCCGCTTTGAGCACCACATCACGGAGACATGGAAGTCCATCGTCAGGCAGCCCTATGACCGGAGGGATGAATTAATTCGTTTAGCAGACCATGTCCCAAACATCTCCGCCAAGCATGAAGGCGGCGATCCGCTGGTCGAGCCCACACTCTCACATCCGTCGGATCTGCTGGACTACTTTCGTGAAAAGAAAGAGGTCATTGACTCCGGCGATTGGGACGCGCTGAAACGAAACTTCATGGAGAAGGTCGCGGCGGCCAATCATACGGCTTGCAAGCTGACCGAAAATGGACTGTCCTTCATTGCGGCGCGGAATCTACACCCCTAACAACTCACACGGACCAGGTTCTCCAGATCCTCCGGTCCCCTGCTCGGAACTGTTCGAGAGGACGATAGGATCTCGGCCCGTGAGACGCAAGGATCATTGGGATGAATCTTGACATCGCCTCGATTCACGACCCGCGGGTTCGGATATTCTATTCACTGTACTGGCCACAACATCTTATCCTCCGCGACTTCTTTAGTCTTCTGCAGGAAAACCAGTTCGATTACAGCATGACAGAAATCCCTGAGAGAAAGGCGGATACTCCGCGCGAAAGCCTGGCGCACATCTTATATGTTCAGCTCGTGTACTTGAACGGCGTCAAAACAGGCAAGCTGGAATTCAAATCGATGGGAGTCGAGCATTATACAGGAATGCCGCGAGAGCAGCTACTAACTGAAATGGACCGCGTTGATGAAGCGCTGTTCAAGTGTCTGACGAGCAACGCATTCGATAGTAACAATACCGTGGATGTTCCTTGGGGCGGCAGCATGAACGCCATTGACCTGCTGTTCTTTCTGCGCGATCATGACATTCTCCATATTGGCTGGAATCTGGCATTGATGGATCATCTGAATGTACCGCGCTATGATTCCCTGATTCGGTATTGGGGACCTTAAGACACGGGAGGTGGGGGACAGCCACGGGAGCAAAAAATGAGGGTGGTATAATCCTTCTGCTTTTGAAATCAAACTAAGGGAAGAGGCATGAAGCTTCACGAGTACCAGTCAAAAACGATATTTGCAAAGTATGGAATTCCGATCCCGAAGGGACGGGTGGCGGCTACCGCAGCAGAGGCCAAGCATATTGCCGAAGAACTGGGTGGCCGCGTTGTTATTAAATCACAGGTGCTTGTCGGCGGGCGCGGCAAGGCCGGAGGCGTGAAGGTCGCCAGGAACGCCGACGAAGCGGAACAATACGCCCAGCAAATCTTGACAATGCATATCAAGGGCCTGCCTGTTCGCAAGGTGCTTGTGGACGAAGCCGCTTCTATCGAAACCGAAATCTACTTCTCCATCACCAACGACCGCGCTGCCAAAAAACCTGTCATGATCGCCTCCGCCGCGGGCGGCGTGGATATCGAGGAGGTCGCCGCGACCACGCCTGAAAAGATTATCAAGGTGCATATCGATCCGCTTCTGGGGCTGCGCGATTATCAGGCCCGCGACATCGCCGCTTCGATCGACCTGCCGCGCGAGCTCTGGCGCGACTTCAACCGGATCGCTTCGGGGCTATGGCAGGCCTATCTCGATACGGATGCGACTCTGGCCGAGATCAATCCACTTGTCATTACCAAGGATAAGCGGCTGGTGGCGCTTGACGGCAAGATGATGATCGACGATAACTCCTTGTTCCGCCATCCCAGGCTTGCCGAGATTCGCGATATCGACGAAGAGGAACCCGCCGAAACGGAAGCACGCCGGCACGGCCTCTCCTACATCAAACTCGATGGAGACATTGGCTGCATGGTCAACGGCGCCGGCCTGGCGATGACCAGCATGGACATCGTCAAGCTGTTTGGCGGCGAACCGGCCAATTTCCTGGATATCGGCGGAGGGGCAGGTGCAGAAAAGGTGGCGGCCGCGATGCGCATCATCGTCTCCGACCCAAATGTAAAGGCGGTCATGATCAATATCTTCGGCGGCATCACGCGCGGTGATGAAGTCGCCCGTGGGATTCTCGCCGCGATGGAGGAGGTCAAGCCGACGGTGCCCATGGTTGTTCGCCTGGTGGGCACGAACGCAGAAGAGGGCCGCAGACTGCTGGAGAAATCGAACTTGATCACTGCGGAAACGCTTGTCGACGCCGCAAAGAAGGCGGTCGCGGCGGCAAAGGGATAATCAATTCACATGAGCATACTCATCAATAAGAATACCCGCCTGCTCGTACAAGGCATCACCGGCAATGAAGGTCTCTTTCATACCACGCACATGTTTGCCTACGGGACCAACGTGGTTGCAGGGGTAACGCCCGGCAAAGGCGGCGAGTGGGTCCTGGATGGAAAGGTCCCCGTATTTGATTCCGTTAAAGTGGCCGTGGATGCGACCGGCGCCAATTGCACCTGCATCTTCGTCCCCGCGCGCTTCGCCCCGGACGCGATGTTCGAAGCGGCCGACGCGGGCATCCCATTAATTGTGTGTATTACCGAGGGTGTCCCGGTTCAGGATATGATGCGCGTCCGGAACTACCTGGACCAGAAGAACGTCCGGCTTGTGGGGCCGAACTGCCCGGGATTATTGACTCCCGGGGAAGCCAAGGTGGGGATCATCCCCGGCGATATCGCCATTTCAGGAAATGTCGGCGTTGTATCCCGATCGGGTACCTTGACCTATGAGGTGCTGTATGCCCTCAAGCTGGTGGGCATGGGCGCCTCTACCTGCGTAGGCATCGGCGGCGATCCGGTCAATGGCACGAACTTCATCGATGTGCTCGAGATGTTCGAGCACGATGCGCAGACCGAAAAAGTCGTTCTGATCGGCGAGATCGGCGGAACCGATGAAGATAAGGCTGCCGATTTCATCTCGTCCATGATGACCAAGCCTGTCGTTTCCTTCATCGCCGGCCAGACCGCCCCTCCAGGCAAGCGCATGGGGCACGCGGGCGCGATCATCGAGGGCGGCGCAGGTTCAGCGGCAGATAAAGTCAGAGCCCTGGAAGGCGCAGGGGTGAAGGTTGCAAAACACCCGGAAGAAATTCCCTCCCTCCTGAAGTAGTTTCCGAACAACATAGAGCCGTCCGATCAGGACGGCTCTAAGGTTATAATCGCAAGAAGACTTACTTATGTGAGTCGATATAGGTAACGGCGTCGCCCACGGTCGTGATCTTCTGGGCATCTTCGTCTGAGATTTCGGCGCCGAACTTATCTTCAAAAGCCATGATGAGCTCAACAAGATCAAGAGAATCTGCTTCAAGGTCCTCACGGAAGCGGGCTTCGGGTGTGATCTTGGCCTCATCAGCGCCAAGCAGGTCTTTGATAATGGCTTTTACGTCTTCATACGTGTCAGACATGACAACCTCCTTTAGAGTTTCGTGGCAATTGTACTCGGTAGAGTCACCGTGTCAAGCCAGGTTTTCAATCACAGGAACACTCCCCCATGCCAAAAGTTGCGCCGATTGACCAACGAAAAGCTGACCACATCAAAATCAACCTCGAGCAGGATGTCCGCTCCGCATTGACGACCGGCCTCGAAAAATATCGCTTCACGCATGAGGCCGTGCCCGAACTTGATCTTGCATGCGTCGACACCAGCCTCAGCCTGTTCGGCAAACGACTGGCCGCGCCGATCCTGATCAGCTCGATGACCGGCGGGACGGCCGGGGCCGAGACCATCAACCTGCGCCTCGCCGAGGCCGCGCAGGAGGTTGGGATCGCCATGGGAGTCGGTTCGCAGCGCGCCGCGCTGGAGCATCCCGAGCAGGCCAAAACCTTTCAAGTACGCAGGGCCGCGCCCGATATTTTACTGTTCGCAAACCTTGGGGCGGTGCAGCTT
>DASTFG010000181.1:0-7869 GCA_035708785.1 Anaerolineales bacterium | reverse complement strand
ACTCCTGTACTTCCTGTTTTTCCAGATAGGCCATGAATTTATCTACATGATCACTGGTGGGGAGCCGTTTCCTGAGTTGCGCGCGCAGGCTGCCGGCGCGAATGATCGTAGATCCCCCCTCTTCCAGTAAGAGCTTCGATTCGCACCACTCCATGCCATAATCCATACTCGGAGAAAAATGGATCCAAGTATCTTCTTCACTCAGACCGGCACGCATTAATTTGGTTTTTGTTTCCCGGTCGAGATCGGTCAGGACGAGATGGAATTTATGCAGATCAGCAAGCTGTTTTAGCCTGACGAAACTGAAAACCGCGGACGAGTCCAGGGCTGTCACGTGTTGAAAATCAAGGAGGAGGTAGCGGAGTCGCTGGTTGCCTGTTTCTCGCAGGCGGGCATTGACCCGTTTGACCAGGCCCTGGGAGGTCCCAAAGAAAACATAGCCATGCAGCCGCAGGATCTGGATCTGCTGTCCCAGACGCTTGATCAGCTGCCGGTGCTCGATCGGGCGTTCTGTATTGCTTTGATAGGATTCGCCTGTCAGGGCGTCTTTGATGATGTCGATACGGCTGTAGTTGACGACGAACAAGACGATGGCAATTGCAATCCCCACACTCACACCCTGCAGGAAACCCGCCGCGCCCACAACGATCAGGATGACCCAGACCAGCATATAGTCAACGCGAGGCAGCTGGAACCAGGCATCATACAGCCACTCAGTCAGGAACGACAGGCCAACAAAGAACAGCAGCCCGCCTACCATGGGCGTTGGGATAAGGGAAAGCAGGGAGGCGCCAAACAACAATGCCAGGCCTAATACCGACGCGGCGAACAGCGCCACCAGGCGGCTGGAGATACCCATTCGGAATGCCAGCGAGGAGACGCCCAGGTAATGGTATCCCACGGAGCTGCCTCCCAGTCCGGCGGCGATATTGGCGATCCCCGTCGAAATCAGCTCACGATTCAGGTCTACATCCTTTTGTGCGATCAGCTCCAGAGCGCTCGCGTTGAGCAGGAGGGCTACAATGCTGATCAGCGCAATGGCTCCGATGTTGCTGATTTGTCCGGCGATCAAACTCCATTCCACCTGTGCCAGCAGCGATAGGTCCAGCGGCTTCCAGAGAGCACCGGGTGGAAAGGGCCCTAGCAGCAGACCCATCTCACGGATTTCGTTCAGGCTGTATCCACTCACCCAGACGCCCAGATAAAAGAGAAGCACGGCGCCAGCGAGCAGTGCCGGATATGTAAGAAAGTGCTTGGAGCGCCGTGAAGCGATCAAAACAACCGCCCCAAAAAGAACGCCCGGAAGCCACAGCAGGATTTGCTCGCTGCTGATGAGAATTCCGAGATCTCGGATGCCAGGCGCGTCGCCAAGCATGACACCGAGCGCGCCCTGCACGAGCAGCAACCCGGTGCCGGCAACGAATCCCCCGACAACAGGATAGGGTATGAAGCGAACAAAGCGGCTTAGCTTGAAGCCGCCGATCACGACAAAGAACAGGCCGGATGCCACCGATGTCAGGATAACGGTCATCACAACAGTAATGAACTTTGCTTCTGCAGGGGCGCCTTCCATTCTTGCCGCGATGGTCACGGCGGTCAGCCCAAGGATGGCAGCCGGGCTATCCTGCGGTCCTCCGAGCAGCCCGGGCACGGAGCTCGTCAGGGCGATGATCAACTGCATGATCAACCCACCAAATAGGACCATCCCGATCCCCGTTGTGGCAAACGGCGCGAGTTCCCCCGAAAAGATCAAAATGGCAAAAGAAGTGATCAGCGGAAGGAGGATCGTACCTCCCACCAGTCCAATGCTCGCCACAGGAAGCAGCTGGCGGAGATCGAAGTTCATCCTTAAAGTCTGAAGGTTCATAAGTGCCTCTCTGGCGTTGGAGGAGTGGGTTAACACTCTAGTATAGCAGACAGCACCGCATGCCGGCACATTTTGGGGTAAAGGGTGTTACAATGCATCCGGGCAGGATAAGATTACCTTCTGATGAGAGTGAGTTATGGCTTCAAATACGGACCGCATCCTTCTCGTTGAGAATGATCCGGAGATTAGTGACTTAATTGCCCGACAGGCACTTAAATCGGTGGGATTTCAGGTGGAAGTTGTCCCGGATGCGTCGACCGCTATCAGGCAATCGCTCGAGAATCCGCCAGACTTGATCATCGCCGACTTGAATCTCCCCGGCCTGAGTGCAAAAGACTTGCTCGTTGCTCTCACTTCACAAGGAGTAGGTACACCCCTGCTCGTCATCGCCGGCAATGGACAGGAGCAGGACATTATCCAGGCGTTTCGCCTCGGCGCGGCGGATTGTCTCCTGTGGCCGGCGCGTGATGCCGAGGTGGTCTCCGTCGTGGAGCGGGCCCTCCAGCATGTACACGATGCACGCGACCGCCAGCAGCTTAACCTGCAGCTGAGCGAGATGAACCAGGAACTCCAGCGCAAGGTGCGCGAGCTGACCGCCATTATCAATATCGGCAAGGCGGTCATCTCGATCACAGACCAGCGCTTTTTATTCCAGAAAATCGTGGATGGCGCTGCACAAGTGGCCGAGGCAAATGTCGTCTGGCTGCTCGTCCGCGACGAAGAAAGCAAGGCGTTTCTGTTGATCGCACAGCGCGGCCTGCCGGATACATGGGCAAAGAAAATGAATATGCCCCTGGATGACGGCATCAGCGGTTTGGTCGCTCTCTCCGGCGAAACACTGTCCATCTCCGGTGAGCCGCTGCTGAAGTTCAGGGTTGCGAATTTGGGGAAGTCTGCCTGCGCGGTGCCGATCAAGGTCCAGAAAGAAGTCATCGGCATGCTGATGGTTGTTCGCAAGGACTTGCGCCCGTTCGAAAAAGTCGAGCAGACTTTGCTTGAGGCGGTGGCGGATTACGCCTCGATCTCTCTTGTGAATGCAAGGTTGTTCCGTGCTTTGAAGGATTCTGTGGATTCATCCAGGCAAGGGGAAAAACGGCAAAATGCACTGCTCGAATCGATCCGTACCTCCATCAGCGAAGAACTACATGCCGCGCTCTATCCTATAGAGCTCCTGCTGAGCGAGAAACCAGGCCAGCTTTCCCAGGCGCAGCGACAGGCGCTGCAGACAGCCCGGGCCGCCTTGCAGCGTTTGGCGCGAGCCGCCGAGAAGACCACGCCGCCGGTTCCTATTCGACTCAAAAAGAAGTGAAATTCCCGCGTTCCATGGCGAAACCTGATCTCATCCTGATCGCGCTGGAAGAATCCTCCATTTTGATGCTGTTGGAGCGCGTTCTGCGTGTCAAGTATGAGATTGCGATTGCCAAGGATACCCAGGCCCTTGGACGATCATTGCAGGAGTCCAAGCCCGCGCTCTTGCTCATGGGAGAGAAATTCGATGGCCACGAAGGCGTCAAGGCGGCAAAAGAATTAATCGATCGTTTCCCTACCTTGCCTGTGTTGATCTATACGGAGAAGGCGGACGCCGAACTGATCAAAGGTATTTTGAGCCTCGGGTTAAGTGGGTACATTGCTCCTCCTCTCAGAACAGAGGATATCGTAGGTGCCGTGGAAAACAGTCTCAGGAATGCGCATCGGGTAGGCGACTGGCTGCGTAGGGAAGTCAACCGGACGACTGCCTCGCTCAAGAAGCGTGCGCAAATTTCGGAAGCGGAGCGCTCGCGCCTCGAATTGGTATTCGATCATATCCACGACAGCGTCATGTTACTGGATAAAGAGAAGAACATTCTGCTCCTGAATCCATCGATGTGCAGAAACTTTGGTTTGAATGCAAAGACCTCCATTGGCCAACCGGTACTCGGAGTCCTCAAGCACCCGGATTTGCTGGCGCTGCTCACACGCGCAGACACACAGCATTCGCTCAACTATTATGAAGTCACTTTTCCGGATGGCCGGATTGGGAACGCGCAAATCACCGAAATAGACGATGTGGGCTATGCGGTCACAATGCAGGATATCACTTATTTGAAAGAGATGGACCGGGTTAGAAGCGAATTCGTCCATACCGTCTCACATGATTTGCGCTCGCCTCTCACCTCCGTGATGGGTTATTCGGAGTTGATGGAGCGCGTCGGCCCTCTCAATGAGAATCAACTGGATTTTCTGAACCGTATCCGTGAGGGTATCCAGCATATCACCAGCCTGGTCAACGACCTGCTCGACCTGGGCAATGTTGAAGCGGGTTTCGATACCCAGCGTGAGTTTGTACAATTGGAAGGTGTTCTGAGCTACACCCTGGATATGTTACAGGGACAGATCAAGTCTAAGCGTCTGCAGGTACATACAGATATCGGTCAATCGTTGCCGGCCGTGCGTGCCAATCCCATCCGGCTTCGGCAGGTCCTCGATAATGTGGTCGGGAATGCGATCAAATATTCAAACGTCAATGGTGAGGTGAGAATCTCCATGCGCTCCCAGAGTGACCAGGTGATCCTGCAGGTCACGGATGACGGGCCCGGAATTCCTCCCACCGATCAGCCGTATATCTTCGATAAATTCTATCGTGGGAGCAATATTTCTCCTGAGATTGAAGGATCGGGGCTGGGGCTCGCGATCGTAAGAAGAATTGTGGAGAACCACCAGGGACGCATCTGGGTGGAATCCACCATAGGGAAGGGCAGCTCATTCTTTATCGTTCTGCCGGTACTTTCAGAATCTACGCACGGGGCAAAGAGCTAAAGCTTCGTCCGGGTGCAGTTTAAAAATGCTTCCGCCGACCGTTTTCACAATCGGCGGAAGCTTTCGCCAAAGGAGGAGACAGTGAAGAGCATTTGGAGGTGTCTTTGTTCCGTCTCCACCCTCATCATATCGCACGCAGCGAATTTCAGCCATCGTAGAATGTAATCGATCATATGTGACAATCTTCACAACGAGTTGCGCACCTGTGAGAGTAAAAGTGGTAAACGGATTCAGACTCACGACCCCCGGTCATCGAGCAGGCAAAATAAATATTCAGTAGATCACGAAATAACTGGGAGAAGCCCGAAACAGGGCCCGCCCCTGTTTTCGGTTATTCTTTCAACTTTCGTGAGGTACCGATATTTATTTACGCGGCAGCTTCGAAAGAATGGAAACCTTTGGCCGTTTCTGCGGCACCGATTGCAGATTTATCCCCGTTCGCATGCTTTCCAGTTCAGCACTAAAACGCAGCCAGTCGTCTACCAGGATCACGAGATGCGGAGTCTTATCCTTAAAAAAAAACCTCGAAAGAAACAGACGCAATACACGAGGCGAAATGGGATACCCGCTCAGGTCGATCACCATGGCGGTCCGGCTGCCCAGAGGGGCAATAATATCCTGCAGCCAGCCCGAAAGACTCTTGGGCGGGAAGAGGTAACGCATCTCGGTTGTCGTTGTTTTTTTGATGCGCTTGTATGAAATATTGATCCGCATGAAGGGCGTTACGAGTTTCAGATGGCCGGGCAGCGGTTGCACGTATGCCATTTGCCTGATGATCAAAAAGAAAACACCGACCAGAATCGACAGCACACCTACGCCGGCCAACACCTGCCAGTGCCATGGCAGGAACTGGCTCATCGGCTCAATATAGACACTATAGGCCAGCGCGAACATCCCAAGCCCCATCGCGATCATCGCAGGCCACCAGCGGTTAAGCATGTGGCGATAAACGATCAGTGGATATTTGCGACCGGCGCGCGCCATGGATTAATCATCCTCGTTCCTCACCTGGATGGGTAATCCGCTGCTTGTCTCTATGTCGATCTGCCCGCCGTTCAATTGATCGCTTAACTGCTGGATTGCCCGCGTGAGCTGTTCCCCGCGCAGGCTGAAGGTTACATCCCCGCGGGTCTTTTCGATAATGCCGCGCGCCAGGTCGGTCTGGCGGCGCAGGTTGTTAGTGATCGCATCGGGGTAGTCCATGGTCACCAGCACCGAGTAGATCTCGTCCATATAGCTAAGCAGGCGTTCGGCCTCCTGTGAATAGCCGTGACGGAGGATATCAAGGGTTCTCCTGCGCAGTTCGCCCACCACTTCGGCCAGTCCGTTGAGATAGGTTGCGTCTTCCACCACGAGCTCTTCCGGCGTAGGGAGGGCCTGGTTTTGGATCAGTGCGCAGGTCACAGTCGCCTCTACAAATTCCTTAAGGCCATCCTGTGTGTATCCCGCATAATAAAGGTCGGGATAATTGACGAGATTGCCGCGCAATCTGTCGACCAGGCCGCGAGCTTCGGTTAAATGGGCCTCCATCGCTTCCTGGTCATCCCGGTGGACGGCGCGGATGGCCGTAGCACAAGCGCGTGTGAGCTGGCGCGCAACCGAGAGGGCCTCCTCGCGCATTTTGGTGCGGATATCGAATTTCTGGCGGATTTGGTCTGCAATTTTTTCAAGTTTGTGCATGATGCCTATACTTTCTCGATTCGCTGGTGATCAAACAGATCGGATAAAAGCGAAGTGCCGCTTTGGCGCCTTCCCGCATTAAAAACCATTATTCTTTCGGCGGCTCGGGCGGCTCCGGCGGTTGGAACCGGCGGAAGAGATTCTCTGCCAGGGAATTATTGCTGGGCAGCTTGATCTCGCCGAAAGAGGCTTCGTAACGGGCAAGGTTTTCGTTGAGCGCACGCAGCAAAAGCTTGGCGCTGAGCGGGGTCATCACCACGCGCGCACTGATATTTGCTGTTGTTTCCCCAGGCAGGATATGAGCAAAATCGATAATCACCTCCGCATAGGAATGCCAGATGCGCGCCAGGTTTGTATAGGTGGGCTGCATTCCCTCAGGGATATTGATCTTTGGTCCGGCGGGTTGTTGAGGGGTGGTCATGATTCCTCATACCCTTTCCTGCCCCTTTCAGGGTGCGTCGCCAGGAGAGGGGCAGGTGTAGGCGCTAAAATGGAATATCATCCTCGGCCGGGATCTCGGCGCTTTCCATGCCGCCAGCCATCGACATATCCCCTCCGACTTCGCCGCGTGAGGATAAGAACCGTACCGTACCGGCCGTCACCTCGAAAGAGGCCCCGGCAGAACCATCCTGTTTGGTCCAGATCCGCGGTCCGCCCGTGCCCTTATCCGGCGTCAATCGCCCTTCGATCAAAACCTTCGAGCCTTTCTTGAGATACTGGTTGCAGATCTCTGCCTGTTTGCCCCAGGTGGTCACGCGGAACCAGATGGTCTCTTTGACCTGTTCGCCGTTCCCTGTTGTGTACTGGCGATTGGTAGCAACAGAGAAGGATGTAACCGCCTGCCCAGAGGGCGTGTAACGCATTTCCGGATCTTTACCTACGTTGCCGACGATAATGATGGTATGATACATGGGGAGTTCTCCTTTGATTTGAGGTACCCGCCGTATCACGGCGGGGGACACAATTAGACAAGTCGTATTGTACTCGTAGTTTCTCGATTTGTTAACCATCGAATATAGAGGCTAAACTCCTATTTTCTTTGTAAGAGATGAATTCACTTTGTCGTCTTTAACCTGAATTTTATTCATCGCGTTGATTTGCCACAGGAGAAAAACCATGAATCTTACAGCTAAGCACTACGGGATTATTGTTTTCTGTCTGGCAACGGCCTTCTTACATCTTTCCCTGCTCCCCGAGATGGGGCCCGATCCGATTGCCTTGAATGGATTTGGCTACCTCGCTTTGCTCGCGGCATATTTTTTACCGATTCCCTTTTTTCAAGAAAGACATAGACTGGTCTGGTGGGCTCTGGTCGGCTATACCGTGCTCACGATCATTCTATGGGTCATCCTGGGCGATAAACAGTTTGTACCGGGCACATCCAGCGCGATCGGCTACTATGCCAAAGCCGCTGAAGTCATTCTGCTGGCATTCCTCTGGGCCGATAAGCCGTAAACAACATAACCTCGGTCTACTCAGTTTAGGAGATCACGAAATAACTGGGAGAAGCCCGAAACAGGGCCTGC
>DASTFG010000180.1:0-14796 GCA_035708785.1 Anaerolineales bacterium | reverse complement strand
TGATCATCACCGACGGCGTCTTCAGCATGGACGGGGACATCGCCCCCCTCCCCGACCTGTACGAGGTCGCGAAAAAATACGATATTCTCTTCATGGTAGACGACGCGCACGGTGAAGGTGTACTTGGCAAGGGCGGGCGCGGCATCGTCGATCACTTCGGCCTGCACGGCAAGGTGGATATCGAGGTCGGGACGATGTCGAAGGCATTCGGCGTAGTCGGCGGGATGGTCGCGGGCGACAAGGTCATCGTCGAGTGGCTCCGGCAGCGCGGACGGCCGTTCCTGTTCTCTTCCGCGGTCACCGCGCCGGACGCGGCCGCGTGCCTGGCCGCGGTCGACCTGCTCGAGGAATCCACCGAACTGGTGGACAGACTCTGGGCGAACGCCAACTATTTCAAAGGGGAGATGAAGAAGCTCGGCTTCGATACGGGCCTCAGCGAAACGCCGATCACGCCGGTCATGCTGGGGGAGGCGCCGCTCGCGCAGCAGTTCAGCCGCGAGTTATTCGAGGAAGGCGTGTTCGCCATGGCGATTGGCTATCCAACGGTGGCGAAAGGCAAGGCGCGTATCCGGGTCATGATCTCCGCCGCGCATGATAACGACGATCTGGGGAAGGGACTCGAGGCGTTCGAGAAGGTGGGAAAGAGGCTGGGGGTGATTTCGTAGGATGAAATCCAAGTTTGATCCACAAAAGCGCCATCGCCGGTCCATACGTTTGAAAAATTACGATTATGCATCGCAGGGCGCGTATTATGTCACGATCGTTGTACAAGGGCGGCAATGTTTATTTGGGGAAATCATCGAGGGAGAAATGCACCTCAGTAAGCATGGCGAGATTGTCCAAAATTGGTGGAATGAGATTCCTATGCATTTTCCAAATGTGAAGCTAGGTGCATTCGTCATCATGCCCAACCATGTTCATGGGATTATTCTCATAACCGATGAGCGCAGGGGCGAGGTCATCTCGCCCCCTAACAATCCATATCCGCCCCTACTTCGACCAGCCTTGGGACAGATTGTTGCCTATTTCAAATATCAATCTACGAAAGAAATCAATTCAATTGAGAATACAGGAACAATTGCCAAAGTATGGCAACGGAATTATTATGAACACATCATTCGTAACGAAAGGGATTTACAACAGAAAACCGATTATATTTTGAATAATCCGTCTCGATGGGAGGATGACCGGGAATACCCCAACAAGAAATCGCCAGGTTCTCGTTAGACCTGGCGATTTCCTATAAACGGGGCAGGGAGACCCAGCCCCTACCGCGCGTACGCGTCCAAAAACTCGTCCCAGCCTGTCTGGGAGGCAAAATCGAGCATCGATCGGTAATACCGGTAATCCGCATCTTTCTGCACCGATTTAGAGATGTGATAGATCGTGATCCCATGCACGTCCGCATAGGCCTTGACATGCCGCTCGTGCAGCACCACCGCATCGACCGCGTTCATCACGGCCCGGCTCCTGCTCCTGATGTTCGAGTCGCCGACCAGCCGGTGGATCTCGTAGGCCATATCATACAGATCCTTATCCATGGGCGCCTGCCAGAAGGAACGCGTCGCGGTGAAGGCCTGGTCATATTTCTTGCGATTTGCGCCAAGCCCGTTCTTCAGCGCGACAGACCAGTCATCCACCGCGGCCAGCAAGGCACCGAACCGGCTGTCCACGGCTACTGCGGACCAGGTCTTATCCTTTGTCGCGCTCTGGCTGGTGGCAATGGCAAGCTGGTCGGCAGTCAGGTTCGGGTTGGCAGCCAGCTGCGCAAGCACAAGATCATATTGCACGCCCTCGTTACCCACCCATTCCTGGGAGTGTGCCAGCGCGGTGGCATGTCCATGCCAGAGCAGCTGCACTTCGATGGAAGCCATGTTGCAGCCATCGAACCCGACCATGTCGATGAATCCAAGGGACGGGAGTGCGGCTTCAACCTCCTCCATGTCGAGCGTGTCGTCATCCGTATCGTCCTGCATCACATAGTCCGGATGCCAGTTCCAGCCGTGACCCCAGAAGTACAGGGCATAACGGTCGGCGGGATAATTGGCCTTGGTCCATTGGACGAAATCGATCAGCGTCTGCGGATCGCCGAAGTTGCGCTCTCCCCAATCCTTGAGCGCGTTCTCGGGCGCCGCCGTCATCCCCTGCGTGACCCGGAATAGTTTGGTCGTCTGCCAGTCGTCGCGACTGGTGTCATAGCCGGGACCGCGGTCCGCCAGCGCGATGACCTGCACCTCTGTATTGGAATCACTGACCACGGCCAGTTCTGTTTCGATGTCGCTGACAACATACGGCTCGAGATCGTTATCCCCCGAGATATAGACCATCACGGTCCATTTGGCGCGCGCGGGCGGCGCGCCAAATGCTGTACCTGCCTGGGTTGAGAGCAAAATGAACAACAGAATAAACCGCATAAACGAGCGTGTTGTCTTTGTCATGATACCTCCATTGTGCAGAACAATCCCATCTGAAGCATTCTACCCCATGAGCCATTTCCCTTTCATTTCAAAAGCAGATCAGTCTTGACAAAATTAATTATACACCGTATATTTACGGTGTATAATTAATTTGAGGAGCAAACATGGCCAGACCCTTTAAGGAAACACAGACCGCCAACCTGGAGAACGTCATCAAGGAAACGGCATGGGAGCAGATTGCAGCGTACGGCACCACTGCCCTGTCTCTGCGGGCGATCGCTCGCGAGCTGAAGATCACTGCGCCGGCAATCTATCATTATTTCCCTGACCGCGACGCGCTCGTGACCGCGCTCATCGTCGACGCGTTCACGTCTTTTGGCGATTCGCAGCTCGAAGCGCGTGACTCGGTCCCGAAGCGTGATCTCGCCGGCAGGTTGAGAGCGACCGGGCTGGCATATCGTAATTGGGCCCACACCTATCCACAGCGGTACCAGCTCATCTTAGGGACGCCGCTCCCGGGGTATGAAGCGTCCACGGAAGCGGACTTTCCGGCCCTGGCACGTTCGATCAGCGCCCTCTTCAGCGTGGTCGAAAGCATTCGTGCGGCCGGCAAGCTAAATCTCAGTATGTCTCCTAAGGTGCAGGAGGGATACAAAGTCCACTTTGAAAGGTGGAGGCAGTATGTTGGCGAGATACAGCCGATCTCTTTATTTGTCGCGCTGAACATCTGGACGCGCGTCCACGGCATCGTCTCACTCGAGATCCAGGGCAGCCTGCCGACATTCGGCAAGAACGGAGATGATCTGTATTTGTTCGAGCTGCGCTCCATCGCCAAGCAATTTATCAAGGAATAAGTGTGACTTTCCTCCCTTATCAACTTTGCCATGCGCAAGTATGATTCTGTGCATGGCTCACAAACATGCCGAGCACAGCGACCAGATGCAGAACCGCGCCTCGCTGACGCGGTTCGCATGGCTGTCGATCGGCGCGGCAGTCACGACCATCGCTCTCAAGGCGGGCGCATATTTTCTGACCGGCTCCATCGGCCTGTTATCCGACGCGCTTGAGTCGCTCGTCAATCTGGCCGGCGCAAGCATGGCCCTGATCATGCTCACCATCGCCGCTCGCCCGGCCGACGAGAGCCATGTCTACGGCCACAGCAAAGCGGAATACTTCGCCAGCATCACAGAGGGAATCCTGATCCTCGGCGCGGCGGCCGGGATTGCGAGTGCGGCCGTCGACCGGTTGATTCACCCGCGCTCGCTCGATCAGCTCGGGCTCGGCCTGGGCATCTCGATCCTGGCATCCCTCATTAACCTTTTTGTCGCCCGCAAGCTGATGGACGAAGGCAAGAAGCGCAATTCCATCACGCTCGAAGCCGATGCGCAGCATCTCATGACCGACGTGTGGACATCGGCCGGCGTGATCGGCGGGGTTGCGCTGGTCGGCTTCACGGGCTGGAACATCCTTGATCCGCTGATTGCGATCGCGGTGGCGATCAACATCATCTGGACAGGGGTAAAACTCGTGCGCCGCTCGGTCGCAGGCCTCATGGACGCGGCACTGCCAGAACAGGACCAAAATCGCATCCAGGAGGTCATGGCCAAATATCGCGAACGGGGCGTGAGCTTCCACGCGCTGCGCACACGACAGGCCGCGGCTCGAAGATTCATCTCGATCCATATCCTCGTCCCGGGGGATTGGTCCGTCCATGACGCCCACCATATCGCCGAGGATTTCGAATCCGATATCAGGAATGTGTTGGGAGGGGTGGTCACGGTCTTCACTCACCTTGAACCAGTGGAAGATGAGCTCTCGATGGAAGATATGTTTCTGGATAGAGAGCAATAAATGATCGAGCGCTTTGACATTCTCATTAAACAAGCAAAGCTGCGCGGCAGGCCGGGATCAACTTTCGAGATCGGTGTGACCGGGGGGCAAATCGCCGCGATCGAAGAGCACCTGACCGGAGAGGCGGAAGCCTCCATCGATGCTGAAGGTAATCTGGTGACGGAATCCTTTGTCAACCCGCATCTGCATCTGTGCAAGGTCTATACCCGCCAGATGATGGACGAGGAAGCCCTCACCGACTACCACGCCGAGGGCATGGGCAAGGCCATGACGACCATCGAGCTGGCGGCGCGCATCAAAGAGAAATATGACGAAGCGTGGATCATCCGGAACGTGCGCAAAGCGGTGGCGCAGGCCGCCCTCTACGGCAGCACCCACATCCGCGCCCTGGCCGATGTGGACAGCAAAGCCCGTCTCGAGGGGGTGAAAGCTCTCCTGCGCGCCCGTGAAGAGTTCAAGGGGATCGTGGACATCCAGGTCTGCGCGTTCGCGCAGGATGGCTGGGTGCGTGAGCCGGGTGCGGATACCTTGATGCGCCAGGCGATGGAATTGGGCGCGGATGTCGCCGGGGGCATTCCCTGGATCGAATACACAGAGGCGGACGTGCAGCGGCACGTCAATGAGATCTTCGACCTCGCCCAGGAATTCGACAAGGATGTTTCGATGCTCGTGGACGACGCGGGCGATCCTGGTCTGCGCTCGCTGGAGGCGATGGCCGTCGAGGCCATCCGGCGCGGCTGGCATGGCCGTGCCCTTGCCCACCATGCCCGCGCCATGGCGCTCTATCCGCAGCCCTATTTCCAGAAGGTCGCCGCCCTGCTCAGGCAGGCCGGCATGGCCGTGGTGAGCGACCCTCACACGGGTCCGCTCCACGCCCGCGTCAAGGAGCTCCTCGCGGAAGGCGTGACCGTGTGCCTCGGCCAGGATGACGTCTCGGATGCTTACTATCCGTTCGGGCGGAATAACATGCTCGAAGTGGCATTCCTCGCCGCGCACCTGCTGTGGATGACCACCAACCGCGAAATCGAAGCGCTCTACGACATGATCACGGTCAATGCCGCGCAGGCGATCAACGTCAGAGGTCATCGTCTCAGCGTCGGGGCGGACGCAAACCTGGTGGTTCTGGATACGCCCAATGCATTGGAAGCATTGCGCGAGCATACTGCCCCGCGGTATGCCATCAGCCATGGGAAACTGGTCGACCGGACCAGAATGAAATCCGTTGCACAATCAGGCGAGTGGGAATAGGATTCGAAGAACAGGGATTACGCATGGGCAGGCTGCCCGGAAAGAAACAAATTCCATGTCAGAACATCGTCTTGCACTGACCAACGGAACACTGACCGAACAAATCCATCTGCACGAGCATCATGATCCGCACCGCCGTACGTCGCGGCTCTCGGACGTGATCCTTGGCGGGCAGGACGGGCTGGTCAACGTCCTCGGTGTCATCCTCGGGGTGGCCGCGGCAACCCGGGACGCGCGGATCGTCATCGCGGCGGGGCTGGCCGCCACATTTGCCGAATCCATCTCGATGGGCGCGGTCGCGTACACGTCAACATTAGCGGAGGACGATCTTTACCGCAGCGAGAGAGAGCGCGAGCACCGTCACATCCATCTCGCCCCGGATGTGGAAGTCGGGGAGATACGCGAGATCTATCGCAACAAAGGATTCGAGGGTGAAACACTGGATAAGATCGTCGAGGTTATTACATCGAATCCGGACGTATGGGTGAACGTGATGATGTCTGAGGAATTCCAGATGACGCCGCCCGAAAAGTCAAGGGCGATCAAGTCTGCGGTCATCGTTGGGTTCTCCGCCCTGGCAGGATCCGTGGTGCCGCTCTTTCCGTTCTTTTTCTGGAACGTGAACCTGAGCATCTGGTTCTCGATCGTAATCGCCGCCCTGACGCTGTTCATCGTGGGCGCGTACAAAGCGCGCGTGACTGTCGGCAAGCCCTTCCGCAGCGGTCTGCAGATGGCGGCGATCGGCACACTCAGTGCGCTGGCCGGCTATCTTGTGGGTCTGATCTTCAAGGTTCCAGTAGCTCCATAAGCGCAAAAAGCATATCCGCGGAGAAAATCGACTCTTCCCATTGAAAGATGTCAGTTGGTCCGGCTGCCAGTTTTACAGTGAAACCTAACACCATACTTTTCTTCCGGCTTTTCTTGCTGGGTTGTCTCTTCCCGATTATTGTGAGCAATGTAGTTTACGTGGGCTTTGCGACCAATTACACAGGGAACGTCTTTTCCAGGACAGGATTCGAACAGCAGTATGAAACCGGCATCTACAAATATCGAGTACTTGGCAATGTACTGCTGCTCGAAACGCATGACCTGATCAAACACTACGACCTCCCTGCCCTTGCACCCTATTCGCTCCACATATTGGATCCGGCCGGCGACCCGCAATTTTATGCAGCCTATTTTTATATGAATACATTTTTCCTTTGCCTGGCCTGCGCTCTGCTGCTGGTCATTTTCGGCGCACATCGCAAAAACACCGATTTTATGCTGGTCGATCTCCCGGTATTATTCCTGTGCATCTTGATGGCGATCACGCAATATGCTGTTGTGCCATACGACACCCTATCCTACTCATTTCTCCTCACAGCCGTGATCCTGATCATTTATGACAAGGGATCGCTGTGGAATCTAATCGGTTTGTGTATCATTGTCGTTTTAGCAACGCTGACCCGGGAGACGGCGGCCATCATATTGAGTTTCTATTTCGCGGTTCATTACCAGGCTATACTCGCAAGACCAAACCCCTTCCAGATCAACCGGGAACAGGGCACGTTATTGATTCTGACCGCCTGCTTCGTACTGACTTATATCGGATTAAGGTGGGCCTTTGGGTACGAGCAAGCTGTGTACGAATCTTTCCTGCTCCCAGAGAATCCCCACCTGTTCTACACGATCTTGGGCATCTTGTTTTATGCGAGTATTGCCCTGATCCTCTTCATAACTACGGCCGTAACAGGGGAGATTTCCGTGTTTTTTCTGGTGACCTTCCCCTATGTGGTCTTCATTATGCTTTTCGCAGACCCCTGGGAAATCAGACTCTGGACACCGCTGATCCTCTTGTTGATCATCCTGAAAGTAAGGGCGTATCAATCATTGGCGATACAGGAGACTGTAAGCCAAACGACAAGTCCCTGATCACCGCCACGCCAAGGCGCAACACCCGGTCTGGCAAGATGCTTGAGACGATCTTTAAATTTCCATCGATGGCCTACGTCAGCGGCTCTCGTTCTTTCCAGATCGTGAAGTTCTTCAGGATAGAGCCGCCCAGGAACTCGCGCACGATGGAAGTGCCCGGCACGAGATTGATGTCGAGAGGCAAGAACCATTCGAGAAATGCCAGCAGGCGTTTCGCTTCGATGAATTCCGGCGTACCGTGCGGGACCTGCCGCAGAAGCGGCTCGGCAAAAGGCTTGAGGGCGGCCAGCTCATAAGCCAGCGCGGAATTGAACATCACATTTGCATTTTCCTGAAAGGGGAAGATATGCCGCTTCTCCCCCCGCCGGACCGATTCCCAGCGGTCGATGGTCTGGGCAGCCGTGTAGCCGCGCTCGCGCGCATCGCGCACAATGCGGCGGATGAGGCGCGTGTCGGTGGTGGAGACGCGGTTGTGACGGTCCAGGTTGAGCTGGGTCAGCGCCGAGACGTAGATCCGGAACGCCTCCCCGCTGAGACTTTCCGGGATGAGACGCGGATCCATGCCGTGGATACCTTCCAGGATGATCGGCTGCCCATCCTTCAGCCGGATGAGTTCCCCTTCTTCTCTCGACCCGGTCTTGAAATTGTATCTGGGCAGCTGGACTTCTTCCCCGCGGACCAGGCGCTGCAGGTGCTCTGCCAGCAATGGAAGATCCAGCGCTTCGATGGACTCAAAATCAGGTCTGCCATCTTCACCCAATGGCGTTTTATCGCGATCCAGGAAATAGTTATCGAGCTCAAGAGGAAAAGGGGAAATCCCCAGCGCAAGCAGCTGCACCGTCAGCCGGCGTGAAGTTGTGGTTTTGCCTGCAGAGGACGGTCCCGCGATCAAAATGAGGCGCGAGCGCTCGAATTGCTCCACGATCTGGCTGGCAATCCGCGCCAGGTTGTTTTCATGGAACGCCTCGGAGACCATCACAACCTGATCGCTGCGCCCGCTCTCGATCGCGTTGTTGAGCGCGCCTACATTTTCGATGCCCAGCTTGGTCAGCCAGTCACCGTACTGGAGGAAGGTCTCCAGCAGCTTGGGGTATTCAGGCATCGGCAAGAGCTCATCCGGCTTGTGCCTGCGCGGGTAGCGTAATGTGAAACCACCCAGGGTCAATTCCAGGTCGAACCATTTCAGGTAACCCGTCGAGGGCACCATGTATCCATGGTGATAATCCATGTGCTCGCCGAGACGGTATAAGGTGAGATAATTCTTTCTGCGATAGCTCAGCAGGCGGACCTTATCTTCATAGCCACGGGCGTGAAAATATTCAATCGCCTCCTGGAGTGGGATTTCCTTCCGCTCGAAGGGCAGATCGGCCTCGACCAGCTTCTGCATGTGGCGCTGAAGCATCTCCAACTCAGATTCGGATAACGGCCCCGGACCCGTGACCTGGCAGTAATAGCCTCCCGAAGCAACGGAGTGGTCTACATAAAGGATCCGGTCCGGAAACAATTCCGCGAATGCCATCTCGAGCAGAAAGGTCAGCGAACGACGATAGATACGCGCCCCATCCGGCGAGGACATGGTGACCGGCTCGACGCGCGATTCCATCTTGATCGGGTAAGTTAGCTCGCGCAAATCCCCATTGACGATCGCGCCGACCAGTTGAGCATCATATTCCAACGCGGAAAGGAACTCCCCCACCCTGGCTCCACGCGGACCCAATAACACACGTTCATTGACGTGGACTTCAACTTCAGGACTTGGCGTGACAAAACTAATCTTTGCATTCATTTTACTTTGCTCGCAGGCCGGGCTCTTTAGCAATTCCGGCAGATTTCAGGCTTGCCCGGCGTACTTTCGATAACAATTTTTCAGGCTGACGAGCGAATTCTTCCAGGGCGATTTCTTTCTCCGTCAGGGCGACCAGGGTTTCCGTCAGCACTTTGTTCACAGGCGTCGGTACAGTACACCTTTCCCCGGCGCGCACGACGGCGCCATGCAGATATTCCACTTCGCTTTTGCCGCGGCCGGAATGCAGATCGATGTGAAAGGATGGCATCTTGGCGCCGCGCCCTGCTCCAGCAGCGCGACTGAGCAGCGGCTTCGAAAGCCAGAGAGGCAGAGTCGTCGCGAACGCCAGCGCCCGGACCGGGGTGCCGGGTAGATCCACGACTTCCAGTTTCTGCGCCTGCATGACAGCCAGGCATTCCCGCAGCATGGCAATTTCCAGCTGATATAAATCCTTATTTGCAAAGACCTCACTCGCCGTCATATCCAGGATGGCAGAAGTAGGATTGGCAATGAGATTCGTCAGGAGCTTCGACCATTTCATGCTGGCTGCATCGTCGAACAAGCGCGGGTTGAGATATGCCTTGTCCATGGCCGCATACAATCTTTCGGAGAGCGGGTGGCCCTTTGCGACGCCGATCCCGCGCAATTTCTCCAGGACGATATCGCCCGCGGCGCGCCGGCCGACGGCGGAGGTGACCGTGCCGTAAATCACTTTGTCCTTACCGAGTGCCTGCGCGATGGCCGGCTCGTTGTCTACGCCATTTGAGAGGCACAGGATGGGCGGCATCTTGTCTGCAAACGGTTTCATCGCCTCCAGTGCGGCCGGGGTGTCGTAGGACTTCAGAGCAAACAGGGCCACGTCGAACGGTCCGTAGCGAAGTGCCTCTTCCAGCGTCGAGACGATCACAAAAGAAGACGGCGCGATCCGAAACGCCTCCCGGGCATTGCGCCGTTTGTCCAGGGTCAGATCAAGCTGCAGCCCGCGTTCGCGCAGCTCCTCTACCACCTTAGGCCGCTCGATAAAGACGATCCCATGACCTTCCAGGGCAAGACTCCCGCCGATATAGGTGCCGATCGCCCCTGCACCAAAGGTCAATATTTTCATCCTTCTATTGAGAAGATCAGATGAATCAGGCAATATCACTGTAGGCTGATCCATATCTCAGGGATTTCAGATGGGCGCGATCGTTCAAAGTATCGATTACCCAGCGATGCTGGTACGGAAAGTAGGCCACGCGCGCAAAAGAAGCATTCTCGAAACGAAAGCGCACACCGGATGGATCCGCATGCGGTGAAATACCCACGATCGTATACATCAGCTGGTTGAGCATGCCTCCATGGGAAACGATCAGGTACCGTCCCGCGGGTCTTTTCAAGAGCGCGTGCAAGGCCTGGCCCGCTCGCAGGTAGAGCGCCCAGTCTCCCTCTCCCTCGCCGCCAATCGGGTCATAGGGCGTCGTGTAGGGAGGCTGCGGCAATTTCCGGACTTCTTCGGCGGTGAGCCCCTCCATCTCGCCGACGTGTCTTTCCATCCAGATCGGATCGTACTCGACCCTTACATTCAACGCAGATGCAACAATCTCCGCCGTCTCCCTGGCGCGGTCGAGTGTGCTGGTGACTGCCAGATCGAACTTCACACCTTCGGATTTCCAGCGCTCTGCCAGCGAGCGCACCTGGGCGCGACCCTTTTCCGTCAATGGATAATCCGCCTGCCCCTGCCAGCGAGACTCGACGTTGCCAATGGATTCACCATGCCGTAAAAAGACAAAATTAAAAATCGGTTTCTCGGATGAACTCAACTCACTTTTCCCCTTTCTTGATGAGATAAACGGGCCTGCGCTTGACCTCCTGGAAAATGTAGCCGATATAGACACCGATGAAACCCAGCAGGATCATGACGACACCGCCGATCACCAGGGTGACCGACATCAGCGAACTCCATCCCGGCACCAGCTCCGATGAACGGCCGGTCAGCCAGAACGAAAGCACATAGATGATCTGGGCTGCGGCCAGGCAGAGCAGAACGCCTCCGAGGGTCATACCGATGTAGAGAGGGATGAGAGAAAAAGAAAAGATGGCATCCATCGCGAGACGGAACATCTTGCCGAAAGAATACTTTGAGCGGCCCGCTACGCGCCTGGTCTCATGATAAGGCAGGATCACGCTGCGGTATCCCATCCACGAGATCATGCCGCGCAGGAAGCGATGGTATTCCGGCATGGATTTCAGCGCATCCACGGCCTGCCTGCTCAAGCCGCGGAAATCCGCCGCGCCCGGCACAAAGCGCGTCCCGCTGATGTTGTTGATCAGGGTATAAAATCCGGCCGATGCAATCTGCTTGAAGGAGAACACCTGCTCCCCTTCGATCCGCTGGGCCTGGACGACATCGTAGCCCCGCTCGAACAATTCGATCATCTGCGGGATCATCTCAGGCGGATGCTGTCCATCCCCATCCATCGAAATGATGAAGTCCCCGCAGGCGGCATCCAGTCCCGCCGTCAGGGCGGCCTGGTGACCAAAGTTCCGCGACAGCTCCAGTACGACCACCCGTGGATCCTTCTGCGCCAGGGCCGTGAGAGAGTCCGGCGTACCATCCGTGGAGCCATCGTCTATGTAGTAGATCCGGAATTGGTACGGCAGGGGATCGACGATTTCGCAAATTGTTGCGTAGGTCTGCTCGACGACACCCGCCTCGTTATAGACCGGTATGACAATGTCGATGTTCAATTTGGATTCTTTCCGGGACATCAAAATTGATTTTACCATGCCGAAATTCGTTGCATCGCCGCGCCGATCCTGCCCCCCTGAAAGCTAAAACGCAAACTCCCGGATGCTTTCGAGCACCAATTCCATCTCACTGCCTGTTAAGGCATTGTGGAACGGTAAACGGACCAGCCGGTCGCTGACGCGTTCGGTCACCGGACAATCGCCTTCTCTGCCGCCAAACTTGCGGCCCATCCCTGAAAGATGCAAGGGAAGGTAATGAAAAACGCTGAGAATGCCGCGTCCGTGCAGATATTGCATCAGTTTTTGGCGCAATTCCAGATTTGGCATGAGCAAATAGAACATGTGATAGGGTTGTTCGCAATGCTCCGGGACAAAGGGTAACTGCACCTCATGAGTTGTAGCCCAGTCTTTCAACCCGGCATGATATATTTCCCAGACGGTCCTGCGGTGGGATTGGATCTTTTCGCGCTGTTCGAGCTGGGCAAACAAAAAGGCAGCCAGGATATCGGAGGGGAGATACGAGGAACCGATATCCATCCAGGTATATTTATCCACCTGGCCGCGGAAGAAGCGCGAGCGATCCGTCCCTTTCTCGCGGATAATCTCGGCGCGTTCGACCAGCCCGGGATCGTTGATCAGCAGCGCGCCGCCTTCGCCGCTGGTAAAATTCTTCGTCTCATGGAAGGACTGGGTCGCCAGCACGCCAAACGTGCCCAGATATTTCCCTTTATACCTGCCGAACAGCCCGTGTGCATTGTCTTCTACCACGGGGATGTTCCGGCTCCTAGCGATTTCCATAATGGAGTCCATCTCACAGCCGACACCCGCATAATGGACCGGGACGATCGCCTTCGTGCGCGGCGTCAGCGCGTCGGCCAGCCTGGACTCATCAAGATTCAGGGTATCCGGCCGGATGTCGAGAAAGACCGGCCTGGCACCGCGCAGCACAAACGCGTTTACGGTGGAGACAAAGGTGAAATCGGGAAAAATGACTTCGTCGCCGGGCTGGATCTCCAGCAGGATGGCTGCCATCTCGAGTGCATGGGTACAGGAGGTGGTCAGCAGTGCCTTGGGGATGCCAAGTTGTTCCTCCAGCAACGCATGGCATTTTTTCGTGAAGGGCCCATCGCCGGAAATATGGGCGCTCTCGATCGCCTGTCGAACATATTCCAACTCGTTGCCGACCGGGACGGGATGATTGAAGTCAACCTTCATAATTCTCGAGGATCAAATCACAGATCTGCATGGCCTTATCTGCGTCGAAATGATGATCGTTGAATAGATTAATGACTTCATTTGCAAGACTTTCCGCGTGAGGAGCCCGCCCTTCCGCCATGATCCCTGCTAGAGAAGCATAATGAGAACTGGCAAACAGACCGGCCTCGAAGATCGCCTTCATGATCTTCGGCTGGTTCTTGACTCGAATATTAAACCGCCAGAGCTGATACTCCTGGGACAGCTGCATCTCAGGCGGAAGCCGTGAGGCATAGATTTCGTTGAGCCTGGCACGCCGGTCTAAAGACGCCCTGAGAGCATCTTCGATCTGCCGGCGATAATCACACCACTCGGGTATGGAGGTGTCGGTGTCGAGCCAGTGCGCGTCCTGATAGCGAAATCGAACGCGCGCCCGCACGGCCTCTTTATACTCTTGCTCGATCCTGGTGTGGTCATCCGGATTGAACGGTAAGCTCGTGGGGCGAAAGGCCACGCCCTCTCTGATCAGAGCGTAACCGCCGAAACCCAAGTCCACAATCTTGGCGTAACCGGTGCTGTACAAGATCACGTCGGCCGAGGATCGGGCTTCGAACTCGGGAATGCACAGGCAGCGATCGTCGATGATGAGCATCGCAGGGTTCAGGGATTTCATTCGATCGAGAAAATCCTCCGGCGTGGATGGGTCCCCGTAGGTGTGTGCATACAACAAGCCGCCGAATCTACGCTCTTCGATCCGCTCTTCGGCCTGCTGCATGTTCATGTGGAGAGTGTCGGGCGAGATATCCACAAACTCGAACGGGACACGCGCCTTCAGGAAGGTGATTGGTACGATGGGACAAATATTGGCCGGCAGCAGCCAGGGCCGTTTTTTATCCTGGCCAGCAAGCACATGATAAAGGATGGCTGAGGCCCGCGGCGCCTGAATAATTCTCATGACATGCGCTATACATCCTTGCGGACAAGGATGGTGAAGTCGTACAGGCCGTAATCGTGCAGCAGGGCGACATTGCGCGAGAGCTCCCGCTTGCACACGTCGAAGAAAAAAAGCGGATCGCCGTAGAACAGATCGGGGCGCTGCGCCATCCTGTCCGCATCGGAATATTTGGTGAGCATGTTGAAAGAAAACCCACCAGAAGATAATGCATTCATGCGCCGCAGTGTCTCACAGATGAATGCCTGCCAGTCTTCGTAGGTCGCGTCCAGTTTAATGTTGAAGATCGATCCTGCCACGAGATAATCTGCCACAGGAAGTTGGCTCTCATCCGTGGTGAAATGCGCATTCGGAAAGTCCTTGTGGGTTTCACGCGCGGTCATCACCATCTTATCGATAATGTCCAGCCCGAAATATTCAAACTGCCAGCCTTTCGGATGAAGAAAATCGAACATGGCGCCGTAACCGCATCCGTAATCGATGACTGTAAAAGGACGCTCCGGCTGGATGATCTTCGCCAATTGCTCAAAGCGACGCTGCTGCGCTTCGGGCCCGTTGTAATCTACGCCTCTAGGGGTCGCGCCATATTCTTCCAGCTTCTGAGAAAAATATTCGCGCAATCGTCTCTGAGTCTCATCCAGGCTCATCAATGCCTCCCACCTGTTCGAAGTACAAGGGCGAATCTTTTCCCACCATGAACAGCAGAT
>DASTFG010000179.1:0-6304 GCA_035708785.1 Anaerolineales bacterium | reverse complement strand
ATCTGATCCATGGACTTGTCAGATATGAAGCTCTATATATAAAAGAGGGAGCGAGTCGCATAAAAGAGGAAGCTTCCTCCTCAAAGGAGGGCGTTTCCTCTAAGAAGGAGGGAGCTTCCTCTTCAAAAGAGGAAGGCTTCACCTCAAAGGAGGAAGCCTCCTCCATAAAAGAGGAACCTGCCTCCTCAAAAGAGGAGGCGTCCTCATCAAAGGAGGAAGCTTCCTCCCTAAACGAGGAAGGGTTCCGCGCAGGGGAGACTGGTGCTGAGTATCCAGAAGCACGGGCACAAGCGGCCGTAAAGGTTGCCAGGCGAACTAACCCGCTTGACCGGAAGTCGCGGTTTCATCGGCCTTGTCCTCCGGGAGGAACAGGCTCAGGGTGGCGATCCGGAAACGGTCAACCTTCTCCACGCGCAGACGAAGACCGTTGATCGTCACCTCATCCCCAACCGAGGCTGTCTGGCCCAGCTCATGCAGAACCAGGCCGGCCATCGTCACGGCCTCGCCGGTGGGAAAGCCAAAGCCAAAGAGCTCATTCACTTCATCGATACTGACACGTCCCGCCAGCTGGAGGCTTCCATCCGGACGCTTCAAAATCTCCGGTTCTGTTTCAGCGCCTTCATCGGGCAGGTCTCCGAAGACCTCTTCCAGCAAGTCTGCCAGCGTAACCAGCCCCGCCGTGCCCCCGTATTCGTCGATGACAATGGCGATCTGCTGCCGGCATCTCTTGAACTCTGTCAGCAGCCTGTCGATCCTGATCGTTTCAGGCACAAAGGCGGCCTCCACCACCAGCGGGGTCAGATCCAGAGTTTTCGGCTCGTCTTCCCCCAGGACGTCATACTGTGCGCGGCCATTGTTCTTTCCCGAAAAGGCCAGTTTCAGCTGCTCCAGCTCCTGAGAAAGCTCCCGGTTATTCAAATGCTCCAGATCCTTGGAATTGACAATACCGATAATGTCATCCAGTGAATCCTTATAGACCGGAATGCGGGTGTGCGGGCGACGCTGTAAAAAATCAGTCAATGCAGTGCGGGTGATCCCCACCGGGAGAGTCTGCATTTCCAAGCGCGGAACCATAATGGCGCGCGCGGTCGTATCGGAGAAGCGCACAACACGATGCAGGATTTCGAACTCGGTTTGATTGATCTCCCCGCCTTTGTGGGACTCTGTGAAGATCATGTCGAGTTCTTCGGGAGAATGTACCTGCGTGTGACCCTCGGCAGCATGGAAGCCCAAGAGGCGCAGGAGGTAATTGCCGATGCCGTTGAGCAGCCAGATCAGAGGGGAGAATACCAGCGCGAAGAATGTCATGGGACGGCCGATCCAGAGCGCTGTGCTTTCGGCTCTTTGCAGCGCGATGGATTTGGGCATCAGTTCGCCAATGATCACGTGCAGAGCCGTCATAATGAAATAAGCAAAGCTCGCCACCAGCGCCGCGCGTGACAACCCCCGCCATTCTTGCGGTACCCAGAAGAAAAGGGGCGTTAACAGCGGCTCCAATGTCCGCTCGCCAATTCCACCCAGTAATAGCGAAGCGAGAGTAATGCCGACCTGCGTGGCTGCAATGTAACGGTCGAGGTCACGCACGGCACGCTGGACCACAGCCGCTGCGCCGTTGCCCTCGGCAGTGAGCTGGTCGATGCGCGTCCTGCGCACGGAGACAAGCGCAAATTCAGAGGCCACAAAGAAGGCATTGGCCAGGACCAGGATGAACACGATGGCGAGATCGATTGCCATCGAGCCCGTTAGTGATGATGCGGGATGCTCCAAAAGAGATTCCTTGATCTGAGAAGCGAAACTGGGACTTTCATTCCAGTGAAGATCAGCTTTTCAATGATGGTCGTAGAGATGTATCCTTGTACTGAATTGAAACGATTGAATCTGTGCAGCCGTCACGGGTGCTCGAAGGCCACTTTGATGGCTTTCTCTTTCTTCTTATCCGTCGCGACGCGGATGGCTTCCTTGTAGTCGGTCGCCGGGAAGCGGTGGGTGATCAACCCGTCGATGTCGAACTTACCCTGGCGGTAGAAGTCGATCACCCGCTCGTAGTCGTGCTTGCGCTGCCCGTTCCATTCGCTGTGTCCGTGCATGAACGAGCCGATCAAATCGATGTGCGAGTACCAGACCAGCGTCAGGTCGACCTTCTTCATCGGAGACATGTGCAGGCCGACGATCATGACAGTCCCGCGGGCGCGCGTCCAGCGCAGGCTGTTCGTGAGGGTCTCCTCGTTGCCGACGCAGTCATAAACCACGTCGAAGCCCCCCAGGACGAGGCCCCTGTTGAGCGGGGCGCTGAAGAACTTTCCGCCGGTCAGCCTGGCAACCTCGGAGTAGACATTTCGTCCCCTTAAGATGTGCCTCGCGCCCAGCTTCTCTGCCAGCGCCGCCTGGTGGGGATAGCGCGCCAAGACCGTGATCTCGGCCTCGGGCGCCAGCGCGCAGACGACCATCGTCGTCAGCAGGCCGATGATCCCCGCGCCGTAGATCAAGACTTTCTCACCGGGCGCGGGCGGTCTGCGCAGGACAGCCTGCATGACGATCCCGAGCGGCTCGACGAACAATCCCTGGTCAAGGGTCAGGTCCGGGGGGCAGGGATACACATCTCCCTCATAGGCGACGTAGCCATCTCCAAACCCGCCGCCCATGCCGTGCCTTCCGGGCTCCGAGCGGTTGAGGCAGAAGCGCGAATCCCCGGCCGCGCAATATCTGCAAACAGGATGAATGCCCAGCGAAAAACAGTGCGCGCCGTAATGATACGAATCCATGATGACGCGGTCGCCGGCTTTGAACTTCCTGACCGCAGGCCCGACCTCGGTCACGGTGCTGACGACTTCATGTCCGAGCCAGAAGCGGCTGAGGCCCGGTAAAGCCGACGGCGCAACCGAAGGATCGGCGCGGACGAAGAGCAGGGACAAGTCCGATGCGCAGATCCCGCAGCATTGATTTTGGACTCGCACCCAGTCCGGGCCGGGGAGCGGCGGATCGGGCAGATCGGTCACGCGCGCCGAGGAAAGCGGCGTCCAGACAAAGCCCGGCCAAAGCGGGCTGATGACTTTCGTCAGCAAAACGCGGGGGATGTCTTTATCGACGTAGAAGGCGCGCACGGTTGATCGATATTGAATGCACTATCAGACCTCCGCTCAGCGCGAGGTGGCTCAGGGTGATGAGTCCTTTAGATGATACCGTCCATCGGCTTCGAGCTCGTAGGTGAACCAGCCCTGCGGAACGCGCGGCTCGACCTGGAGATAACCGGCGTCCATGTATTCCCAGATCAACTGGAAGGGGGCTTTCCCGGCCTGCCATTTCTCCACCATGACCAGGCCGTGACCGGGCAGGACGGTGAAGACGATTTTGCGCGGGTCGTCCGGGTTGAGCAGCGCCCCGGCGCGGCTGAATGCCTGTTTGATGCCGTTGGCCTGCGCCTCGGTCGCGCACGAAACGGGATAGTGGTAATACGGCGCGTCGAGCCGGGTGTATTCGACATAGTTCGGATCGAAGGCAGCCACGCCGCGATGCCCATGTAATTTGGAGCGTGCGACCGGCACCTGGAAGGTGCCTGCACCCTCATCGAGGCTGAATGTCACCTTTGGCAGGGGCTGGTCGAGCGCCATCATCTCGACCGCCTCAGAGGAAGGCGGATCATTGCGCTTGCCCTCGACATGGCGGACCACTGCGCCCTTTCCATCGGGGCGCACGCCGACGATCACGGCCAGCTCGTCTTCGGTAATGTCATCCTTACTGACCGGGCGGGCACTGCCCGTGATGGTGGCGATCAAGGCATCCAGGCGAGGCTCCCAGGTGGCGAAGCAGCCTTCGCTGTACTGCTCGGCGATGGCCGCGCCCACGGCCGGCACCGGCACCAGGTCGGCCACGCGGATGATATGCGTGAAGAATTCGCGCTCGCCCAACTCGTGGGCGGCCTTCAGCATAGCAGAAGGCGCCGGCAGCTCGCGCCACAGATCATGCGGGATGGGATCGCCGACGATCTGATGCCGGGTTACTTCTTCGGTGCTCAGCCCCGTGACAATGCGCAGCGCGATATCTTCATAGAAGGCCTCGCGGTTCTTTGACTCAATCCGCGGATGCGCGCCGACCAGGTCGAAGAGATAGGCGGTCTGCGGCTCTGCTTCCCCGATGACGAGCAGGATGCGGATGCTCTTGGACTGGGCTTGCAGGACGCGTTCGAGCCCAAGGAGGGGCCCGCCGCGCCGTCCCTGCTCGATGATGGTTTGATGGGCGGTCGCCGCAAGACCCTCGAAGGTAAATTCGGAAGTGTCCGGCTCCTGCTTGAGCACCATCTCGACCTAGCTCAGCAGGTTCAGGAACTCTTCCGGACGGGCATGGATCAGGGTCAGGATGGTCGGGTTGTGTGAAAGTCCGAAGCGCCGCCGCCCGGTAAATAAAAGGGATTCACGCCAGTTCAGCGGCCGGGCGAACGGCGCGGTCGTCAGGATCAGGTCGGTGTGTTCGTCGGGCTGCTCCTGCACCGCGTGGCCGAGAGTCCGAAACGTATCCAGCAGGGCGGAGGCCGTCTGTTCGAGGAGAGGCGTCACCGGACCCGGCGCAAACATCAGGCTGATCCTGCGTAACCATGCGTGGACGGGATTTACAGTCGGGGAGGCAGACAGGTTTTGCATAAGGAACTCACTTGGGTAACACCGGGAGATATTTTCTAAGGGTAACGAAAAATCATATCACAGGATTGCGTACTTAAACACAGAAACGCCTGAGAAGTCACAGGGGGATGGGAAGTGGCGTCCGGAGTTTCAAACCGGTCCGTGTACGTAACCCGGTCCGGCCTCCCACGTTAATCAGCCTAAGAGCGAGCCTGCACGGCCACTCTCACGTGATCGAGGACGATCAAATAGGCCATGTCAACTGTGAAGACAAAACTGAACGTCGACTCGGAGGCACTTAAGAAGATCGGGCTGGTGGCAGTCGCCTATTCGTTCGTGGACAAGGATCTTTTCCCCAACCAAGAGGCCTATAAGGCAGAGAAAGAAGTGGAAGAGCGAGCCCAGGAGGTGATCGAGGAAATCGAGAATCTGGGCCTGGAAGCCAAGGGGTATCCGGGGGACCAGTATTTGCTGACCAATCTCCTGGTGGACCGGCCGGATGTGATCGTCAACCTGGTCGACACGGTGCGCGGCAAGGACAAGCTGGCAAGCACCATCCCGGCCTTCCTCGAATATGCGGATATCCCTTATACAGGCTGCGGCGTCACCGGGATGGTCATCGGGAGCAACCGCCACCTGTTCAAAGAGCTGCTGGATTACAACAAGATCCCCACGCCCGAATACAAGTTCATCAGGGACCTGCGCTCCAATACGCCGCCCGCGTTCGATCCGCCGTATATCGTCAAGCTCAACGAGAGCGGCGGCAGCATGGGCATCGACAACCGCGCCGTCAAGGAAACGGTCGCGCAGGTGCTGAAAAAAGTGGAGGACTTGCGCGGCGACTACAAAATCCCCGTGCTGGTCGAGAAGTTCATCGAAGGGCCGGAAATTACGGGGATCGTGTTCGAGGACGGAAAGACTCGTCACGTATTTCTGGCGGAGAAGAAGTACCGGCTGAAGCCGGATGGTAAGTATGAGTATACGAGTATCGAAAGCTACGACGTCCCCACCGCGTGGAGATTCGATTTCGTCGAAGAGGAGCTGGGGAAAAAGATCTCGGAGCTGTGCCTCAAAGCGTTCGAGATCCTGCGGTTTACGGACTATGCCAAGTTCGATATCCGCGTGGACGAAACGGATATGACCCCGTATTTCATCGACTGCAACCCCAACACTTCCCTGGGGCCGGGGGACCAGCCGATGACGCAGGTCATGCAGATGTATGGAATCGAGTTTGCGGATATCTTAGCGAGCCTGCTGAGCAAGCATGTCAAATCCCCCACCAGAGCCAAAGAGATTTAGCCGGTTAAGAAGGATCGAGCAGATCACCGAGAATCACTGCGGCCCGGCGGTGATCCAGATGCTGCTCGAGAACATCGACGTCAACGTGACGCAGGAGCAGATCACCGAAGCGGCCGGCGCGGCACACACGATCGCTTTGCTCGGCACGCGTGTCGACCAGCTTGCCAAGGCGGTGCATGAGCTGGCTCCAGGGGCCAGGCTGTGGTACAAGGAAAAGGCTACGCCCGAGGACCTGGAATATGTGCTTGACGTGTGTAAATTTCCGGTAGGTGTCGAGTGGCAGGGATTGTTCGAGGATATGGATGACGACGATGAGGACTATGGTCACTACAGCATCATTTCTCATATCGACAAAGTGAAGGACGAGCTGATCGTCGTCGATCCGTATAAGG
>DASTFG010000178.1:0-2927 GCA_035708785.1 Anaerolineales bacterium | reverse complement strand
TGCGTGCGGCGCCGGTCGCCGTACTGGGCTTTCACCTTCAACAGCTCATCGGCCACCACGCCCCGCATCAGCTTGGGTGATTTCAACAGTTTCGTCAGGTCTTTGATGAGCGCGGTCACCTCTTTGTATTCGGTGTCGATCTTTTTGCGTTCCAGGGCCGCGAGCCTGCGCAACTGCAGGTCCAGAATTGCGGTCGCCTGGACCTCCGTCAGCTTGTAGCGCTTCATCAGTTTGGCACGTGCCGTTTCGACGTCTGAGGCAGAGCGGATGATGTTAATGACTTCATCCAGATTCTTGAGAGCGATGAGATATCCTTCGAGGATGTGGGCGCGCTGCCGGGCTCTTTCCAGGTCGAATTCGGCGCGCCTTTTGATGACCGTCAGCCTGTGCTCGACGTAGACGCGCAGCGCCTGCTTGAGCGTTAACGTGCGCGGCTCGCCATCCACCAGCGCCAGCAAATTGATGCTGAACGTGGTCTGCATCGGCGTTCGTTTGTAGAGGTCGCGCAGCACCACCTCGGGATCGGCATTCTTCGAGAGCTCCAGCACGATGCGCATCCCGTGCCGGTCCGATTCATCCCGCAGGTCGGAGAGACCTTCGAGGTAACCCTCGCGCGCCAGGTCCGCGATGCGCTCGATCAGGCTGGACTTGTTGACCATGTACGGGAGCTCGGTGACGATGATGCGGCTGCGGCCTCGCTCCATTTCCTCGACGTGCGCCTTCGCTTGCACGGTAATGCGCCCGCGCCCTGTGCCGTACGCGGCCTCAATGGCCTCCTCCCCCCTCTGTTCGATGATCAGCCCGCCCGTAGGAAAATCCGGCCCTTTGATGAACTCCATCAACGTCTCGACGTCGATATCGTCGAGCCGTTCCCACTTCTCGAGCATATAGACGATCGCATCGATCACTTCGGCCAGGTTGTGCGGTGGAATGGAGGTTGCCATGCCGACCGCGATGCCCGTCGCGCCGTTAACCAGAAGATTTGGCAGCGCGGCAGGCAGAACGTCCGGCTCTGTCAAGGTGTCATCGAAATTCGGGTTGAAGTCAACCGTATTCTTGTGGAGATCGAGGAGAATGTCGACCGCAGCGGAGGTCAGACGCGCTTCTGTGTAGCGCATGGCGGCCGGCGGGTCGCCGTCCACCGAGCCGAAGTTGCCCTGCCCATCCACGAGCAGGGTTCGCAGGGAGAAATCCTGCGCCATGCGCGCCATCGCTTCATACACTGCCGAGTCGCCATGCGGGTGATATTTCCCGAGCACTTCACCGACAATACGTGCGGATTTTTTATAGGGCGAATCCGCGCGGATGCCCATATCGTACATCGCGTATAAGATGCGGCGCTGCACAGGCTTGAGCCCGTCGCGTGCATCGGGCAGGGCGCGCGCCACGATCACCGACATGGCGTAATCGAGGTACGCCTGCTGCATTTCGCTGTCAATGTCTATTTTTCGTATTAAACCAAGTTCCATGTGTAATCCTTTGTTTGTCCACCAAAGAATCTTTTGACCGGGTTAAGAGAAAGGGCGCGAAGATTAACAAGTAAGTACATGATCCGAAAAGGCAAAAAGAATCTTCGTGGTGAATTAATGTTCTATTATTGTGACAATCTTAAGGGGAAAGAGGAAAAGCGTCAAGGCAGTTGCCTGTTACGAAAGGTTCTATAAACTCTGCGTGTCACGATCATGATCGCGGCGAGCACAAAGACCAGGGCAAAGACGGAATATATTAGTATCGCCGGACTTTGCGTTGCGCCTAAGAGCAGGTAGGTAGTGTAGATCACATAGCTGAGGAACAGTAGCGCACCTTCCCAGCGCTGGATCTGTTTATCCACATATAAGATGGGCCAGCATAAAAATGCCACACCGAGCATTACCAGGAAGTCCAAGAGCAAGACCTGCCTTGCGACCGGGATGCCGCCAGGGGCAACAACAGACGCCAGGCCCAGCACGCCGAGCAGGTTGAAGATATTGCTCCCGATTGCGTTGCCGACCGCGATATCGCTTTCCCTCTTGAGCGCGGCGATCAGGGAAGTGGCAATTTCGGGCAGGGATGTCCCGATGGCAACGATCGTCAGACCGATCACCAGTTCACTGATCCCGAGAGCGCGGGCGATTTCTATCGCGGCTTCCACCAGCCAGCGCGCGCCTATGACCAGCATTCCAAACCCGGCCGCCACGAATGCGATATTTGCCAGTGTACGGCTACGCGTAGGCTTTTCCTTTTCCCCGAACTCCTGTGCATATTCTTTCTGGACTGCTTTGCTCTCACGCTTGCTCTGATACATCACAAAGATGATATATGTGATCAAGCCTATGAGCAGCAGGGCTCCTTCGAGCGCACGGAGTGATCCATCCACGGCAAGCACATAGACGAAGAGTGAGATGCCGATCAGTATCGGCGTATCCAGACGAATCAGTTGCTCGGCGATAACAAGCGGCCTGATCATGGCCGTCACCCCCAGGATGAACAGCAAATTGAAGATGTTGCTCCCGAGCACATTCCCCAAGGTCAGGTCCCCCTGCCCAATGGCTGCGGCCTGCAGCGAGACTGCGATCTCAGGCGAGGCTGTACCGACTGCAACAATCGTCAGCCCGATCACAAGAGGCGAGATGCCTGCTGCAGCAGCAAGGCGCGTCGCGCCTCTCACCAGAAATTCTGCGCCTACGATTAGGGTAATAAGGCCCCCAACGAAGAGAAGAATTGTTGTCATTTATTGCTCCATTGGTGGCCGGCCCTTTCTTAGCCTCTTTTGCAGGCTAATTTTATCCCCTTTTTGGAGCAGAATATCATCCCGGAGAGATCAACAGAGAAGCCTAAATCTCATGGTATCGGGGAGAAGATAGAATAACAACCGGGCAGATATCTGATTATCTGCCCGAATTCTTCTAAGGCGTAAATTCAATGACCTGAGTTCTGCAGGTGCCGTT
>DASTFG010000177.1:0-4770 GCA_035708785.1 Anaerolineales bacterium | reverse complement strand
AACAGCACTGTTGCCTGGTAGGCGGAAGACCATTCGAAATGGCTGCTCAAGAAAAAGTCGCTGGCTGTATCTCGCAAAGGCATCCACTGGTACTAGCCAAGCTGTGCCCAATCGTAACTGAAATCCTCAAGTTCCCTGAACCTGCCCTGCGTCGTCTTAAGAAAGCCTCTATCGAAATACTTTTGGGCTTCGGCGCTGGGTCGCCGCAAGGTTCGGTATTCTCGTAGGCCTGGGTGTGGGAGATGGCCTGGGAGTATTGGTGGGGACTGGAGTGTCCGTGGCGGTTGGCGCGGGCGTGTTCGTCGAGGTTGGCTGAACCGTTGCAGTAGCGGTTGAACAGGCGACCGAGACGAAAATCAAGATAAGGAACAAAAGGGTTTCAGGTTGTTGCGTTGCATCGATCCTCCACAGGTAATGGCGTGTTGCTGAAAACCCCGGATAGGGTCTAGCATTTACTGGGACCAGACGGATAGCCCGACAATTTGTTTCACAATATCGAGATCAATAAGGATTAAAATCACCTGTTTCGGGGACTTTTGTCACCGGATTATCACAGGCATAATCATGGCCGCCAGAGAAAAGGCTATCAAAATGGCGTACAATAAAAGTGTTCAGCAAGGAGAATAGCATGGCACTTTCTGAAGAAGTCCGGCAACAGGTTCTGATGTTTCAACGCACCGAGATCACCGAGCATCATATCTATGCGCGACTGGCCAAAAAGGTCAAGTCGCCTGAAAACGCACAGGTCATGGAACAGATCGCCGCGGATGAGCTTCGTCACTACAACGAATGGAAACGCTACAGCCAGCAGGAGGTCCAGCCGGATTGGTTCAAAGTCTGGTGGTATTACCTGATCAGCCGCCTGTTCGGATACACGTTTGGCATCAAACTCATGGAGCAGGGTGAACAGGAAGCGCAGCACAGCTATGCACGCATCGCTCCGACAATCCCGGATGCGGAGAGGATGCAACATGAAGAGGACGTACACGAAGAGCAGTTGATCAACATGCTGGATGAGGAACGGCTGCGTTATGCAGGCTCCATCGTTCTCGGCCTCAACGATGCGCTGGTAGAATTAACCGGCGCGCTCGCAGGCCTGACGCTTGCTTTACAGGATGTAAAATTGATTGCCCTCTCAGGACTCATTACGGGCATTGCCGCGTCGATGTCGATGGCGGCCAGTGAATATCTTTCCACGCGTTCGGAAGAGACGAACAAACACCCGGTGCGTGCGGCGATCTATACCGGGATTGCCTATATTCTCACGGTTGCACTGCTTGTATTGCCTTATCTATTATTTGACAACTACATCCTTGACCTGGCAATTACGCTGACAATCGCTGTAGTGATTATCGCCGTTTTTAACTACTACATCTCGGTGGCAAAGGGAGAATCCTTCCGGGCGCGGTTTCTTGAGATGGCAGGGCTAAGCCTGGGCGTCGCATTGATCTCATTCGTGATTGGATACTTCATCCGGCAGTGGCTTGGGATCGAGGTTTAGCGTAGGGCTAGAGCCGCGAAGCCTCTCGCACCACAAACACTATGAAAATTCTTACTGTTGACATCGGCACAGGCACCCAGGATATTTTTCTTTACGATTCGAATCTCAATATCGAGAATGGATTCAAGCTTGTTCTGCCCTCCCCGACGATGATGGTCCATCGCCGCGTCAGGCAAGCGATCGAAGCGCGCAATCCGATCCTGCTCACCGGCCATCAGATGGGAGGCGGCCCCTCGGCCTGGGCAATCGAAGGGGCCGCGCGGGCAGGGCTTACGGTATACATGACTCCCTCCGCCGCGACGACCCTCAATGATGAATTGGATAAGGTAGAAGCACTCGGAATAACGATTATCTCGGAAGACGAAGTCTCTGGCCTGCTGCCACACGTCAGCCGTTTTGAGTTAAAAGATTTCGACTTCGAATTGCTTTCAAAGACCTTTGAAGATTACGGCGTTTCACTGAATGATCTGGAAGCGATTGCGGTTGCCGTCTTTGACCATGGCAATGCTCCCCCAGGAGTCTCTGACAGGCAATTCCGGTTCGATTATTTAGATGAACGGATACGAGCAAGGAATTCGCTATCTGCTTTTGCTTACCTTTCAGAGGATATCCCCGGGATCATGACGCGGCTGCAATCCGTTGCAGATTCGGCAGGCGAGCTGCCCTGTCCACTGGTTGTGATGGATACCGCGCCTGCCGCGGTGCTGGGCGCTGGTTTCGATCCCATTGTTGCTACACGCGAGCAGAAGATCATCTGTAACGTGGGAAACTTCCATACGTTGGCGTTTCGATTAGGCGAGCAGGGAATCGAGGGCGTCTTCGAGCACCACACGGGTGAAATCGATTTGTCAAAATTGGAATCATTAATAAGAGCACTGGCAGACAGTACATTAAAGCACGAGGATGTCTTCGAGGACATGGGTCACGGCGCGTTGATGTATTCACCGGTACCGCTCAAGTTTGGAAACGATGCGTTCGATGTGGTGGTGACTGGACCAAGGCGCTCGATGTTCGATCGTCAATCGAAAACACTTGCACCTGGCGCACACCCCCTGTCACCGCCCGCTCCCGGATCCCGCAGCACAGAGCTGCAGGCTCTGGGATCGCGGGACAAGTCAGGTGTGCCCAGGACCTGGTCTGCGACCATGCCGGGGAGTGCAGGTGTCGTTAGTCCTAAATCTTTGCGTCCCTACTTCGCCACCCCGTTCGGGGATATGATGATTGCCGGCTGCTTCGGTCTGCTGGCGGGGACAGCGGAAGTTCTGCCAAATTTAGCGGAAACAATTCAGGGATCGCTGCGAGGCGAGCGCGGGCGAGGCCTCGCCCCGTGGGATCTGCCATCGTGAAAGGAGACAAACCATGAATCAGCATTTGCATCTGGTTACACTGGGCGTCAGGGACCTGGAAACGTCGAAGAGGTTTTATGCTGAGGCATTGGGATGGAAGCCATCCAGTTCCAGCAACGATGAGATTACGTTCTTTCAGGCAGGCGGTATTGTGCTCTCCATTTTCCCGCGTGAAAAACTGGCGGAAGATGCGCTTGTCTCTCCAGAAGGAAGCGGCTTTGCAGGGTTTACACTGGCATATAACGCGCAGAGCGAAGCAGAAGTGGATGAGATCATTCGCGATCTAAAATCCAAAGGGGTGAAAATTCTCAAGGAACCGCAAAAAGTTTTCTGGGGCGGGTACAGTTCCTACTTCGCCGACCCGGACGGCAATTGCTGGGAGGTCGCCTACAATCCCTTCTTTCCTTTTGACGAAAATGGGAATCTAAAGCTGGATTGAGGAAGCTTACTTTAATTCAGGGGAGAACCAGATCATACCGCTGCTCTATCAGCGGCTTTCCAAAGGAACTCGATTCTTTCTCTTCGGTAAGCTGAAAGCCAATTCGTTTGTAAAGGGATGCGGCGGTCGTCAACTCATGGGTCGTCCATAGGTAAGATCTCTTATAACCACATGCCCTCAAAAAATCCATATACATATTCAACAGCTTCGATCCCAGGCCGAGTCCCCGATAGTCCGGCTCGATCAGAAAGTATCTTAGCTGCGCGGCTTCTTCGCGATCCATGAGAAGAAGGAAGCCGATCATCTTGCCGCCATGCTCGCACACCCAGACCCGGCTCCTCCGGGGATCGTACCTCTCGTAGAACTGACAGAGGCCCTGTGCTACATAGGCTTCAAATTGGATCCCATGCTGATATTCCTTCGCATAGAGTGCTCCATGCATATGAATGACATACCCAAGATCGCCAGGCCGAAGCTCGGTGCGAATTGAAATGTCCTCCCGCGAGACTCGATGATTCATTTGGTCTTCTCCAGCAATAACCGGATTCCATCCATTTTTTCCAGGAGCTCTTCGCGCTCTTTCGCAGATAATCTCCGGATCATATTGGAAATCAGTTTATTTGAATTGTCATTCAGGGTCGAAAACTGTCTTTTTCCTTGTTTCGTGGGAACGATGATCCGCAGGCGCCTGTCCACCGGGGAGCGTGTCTTCTTGATCAGGCCGCGTCTTACAAAGTCATCCAGGATGCGGCTGAGATAGCCTTCGTCTATGGCGATGCTCTCCCTGATCTTTTTCGCGGAACACTCGTCGGTGTTACATATTTCGTAGAGTACGCGCCCTTCTGTGAGCGAAAACGGGCTGTCCAGGAAATGCTGGTCCAGCAGTCCTACGATATTTGTGTAAAAACGATTGAAGCCCCTGATCCTTTCGATCATTTCTTGCTTGTGTGTCATCTGCTCATCATATTCAAAATACTTGACATTGTCAAGTATTTTACTTAGATCAAGGCCATAGAGCGATACCTTTCAGTTAGTGAGCAACATCCTCTATCCAGTCTCAGGCTATGGCATATAATCCGTCCATAACCTACCATTAGGAGAGTATCTGCGTGTGTGGAATTTTTGGCTACGTCACAGATAAAGAGGAATTGCTGGGGCCGATCCTGATCGAAGCTGCCCAACGATTGACGTATCGCGGCTACGATTCGGTCGGCGCGGCGACGCTCAGTAATGGAACAATTGATTTGCGCAAAGACGTCGGCAAAGTGGACGCGGTTGCGGCAAAATACAACATCGGCGAAATGAGAGGGTCGCGCGGCATTACACAGCTGCGCTGGGCGACATTCGGCGAGCCATCACAGATCAATTCGCAGCCGCACATTGACTCCGACGGCGATATGGTCGGCGCGCACAACGGCAACGTGGTGAACAATGTCGAACTGCGCGAGCAGTTCATCGCCGAGGGTCTGACCGTCCGCTCGCAG
>DASTFG010000176.1:0-5251 GCA_035708785.1 Anaerolineales bacterium | reverse complement strand
GTCCGTGCCGCTGACCATCAGGACCTTATTTCCTTTAAGACGATGGTAGCGTGCGACGATGTCTCCGGGCAAATGCGAACCGGTAATGTTGCCTACATGGATTTCTGCATTGGCGTAGGGCCATGCAATTGCGATCAAAATGTTTTCGGGCATTCATGCCTCTCTTTTCTTTATTTACCACAAAGGGCACGAAGGAACACCAAGAAAAAACCTTTGTGATCTTTGTGTCCTTTGTGTTGAGCTCTTTTGAATTACAAACAAAAAGGCTGTCCGCGTCGCCGGGACAGCCTCTATATTCGATACAGATAGAATTAATGCTGATCCCAGGCGCGGTGTGACATTTCCATCGACATGGACATGGTTATTGTCACCGGGCGGGAAGGGATTGGGTTCATGGGGGCTATTTTACAACAAATCCTTGAGTTTGACGAAGGGAGAATCATCCTCATCCTGGCGGTGACCGCAGTCGCGGATATTCAGGTCCTGCCCGCAGACGGGGCATAGCCCTTTGCAATCCGGACTGTGCAGCGGGCTGATGGGAACTTCCAGCAGCGCGTACTCGCGCAGCAGCGGGGCAAGGTCGATGTGCATGTCGTCAGGCAGGAGCAGCCCGGATTCACTCACCGACTTCCTGTTGAATGCATAGAGCTCGGTGAACTCCCAGTCGAGCGGGTGTGTGAATTCTTTCAGGCATCTCACGCACTCGAGAACAGTCTCTGCTGAAAACTTTCCCTGCACGACCAGTCCCTGCGGCGTGCGCCCGATGGTGACCACGCCGCTAAAGTTTTGTAGTTCGAGGTCTTCGAGCTTTACCTGGTCTAATTCAAACGGGATCTCATGACTATAGCCGACTTCTTCGTGGGCGATGAAGCCAATGTTGATTCTGAATGGTTTACGCGGGTTAGGCATTTGTTTTCTACCTCGGGCCAAGAAGTTCCTGCTGAGCTTTTCCTCCAATTCTCTGATTCCCGAATATATTATACACTTCTGGCCCTTCACATCGAATTGGAGATCCCGGGGATCCTGAGCAATCAATTTTGAGAACCAAAACATCGACTTCGATCTTGAGCGTATCGGTTGCCTGGATCTCAATCCTGATATCCATTTCTAACCTCCCTGATGTCTCTCAGATTTTTCGGTCTACGATGAACTTTGCCAGGTTTTCCAGGGCTTCTCTCTCTGGAGAAATGGGCGCATCGCTCAAGACTCTCAGGGCGCGGTGAATGGCCTGACGCGCCTCATCCATCGACTGTCGGATGGCTTCGCTCTGCCGGATGTTGTCTACAAGACGCTGCACGCGTTCTGTATCTTTCCAGCCGCCTTGAGGGAGGGATAATACATCTTCGTTGTAGGGATTCGCTTCTGCATAGTAGAGGGCAGGGAGGGTGACCAACCCGTTGAGCAGGTCGGAGCCGATCGGCTTGCCCACCGCGGACTGCTCCCCCGTGAAGTCCAGTATATCGTCCACGACCTGAAATGCCATGCCGACTTCATAGCCAAATGCTTTCATAGAGGCGCGCATTTCCTCGTCTTCGGTGGCGACCATCGAGGCTGCCAGGGCCGCCATCTCGAACAGGGAGGCGGTCTTGGCATAGATGCGGTTGTAGTAGTTATCACGCTGGATGATCCCGCGCGCCGAAAACATCTGGGTCAATTCGCCGTTGACGATCGTCGCCAGGGTTTCGGCGAAGAGCTTCATAAGGGGCAGGTAATCGGTGTCCGCGGCGAGCTTGGCAGCGCGCGCAAACAGGAAATCGCCGGTTAGCACGGTCGCGGCGGGAGACCAGCGCGCGTTGAGTGTGGGCATGCCGCGGCGCAGGAGTGCCCCGTCGATCAAGTCGTCGTGGACCAGCGTCGCTGTGTGAAGCAGTTCCACGGAGGCGCCGAGGGTGATCAACTTCTCTTCGGGTGCCCCGAGCATGTTCCCCACCAGCAGGCCCAGGGTGGGTCTGATGCGTTTTCCTCCGGCAGACAAAAGATGTTCCAGGGCGGAGCGTAAATCCGGATGGTGTTGCTCTCCGGCCTGCTCCCGGATCCGGCCTTCGACATATTGGAGTTGATCCTGTACCGACGTAAAGAAGGTGATGGAGCTCAAATGTCAGCCTCCCAACCGAACAGGCGCGCGGCGTTCGCAGAAGTAATTTCGGCGATCTGTTCGCGGGTTTTCATATGAATTTCTGCAATTTTATCAGCAATATATGCGACAAATGCAGGCTCGTTGCGCTTGCCCCGGTGAGGTACAGGGGTAAGGAACGGAGCGTCGGTCTCGATCAGTAACTTGTCCAGGGGCAGCTGTCTGATAATATTCCGCTTTCCTTCTGCATTTTTGTATGTCACAGGCCCCGTAACGCCGATATAGAAGCCGAGCGCAATGGCGCTTTGAGCCGTTTCGAGATTTCCGTTAAAAGAATGAAGGACGCCCGGCTTTGCTGCGAGCGGGTGATTGTCCGCGCGCAGCTGGTTATGCCATTCTGTGAGGACTTCGAGCAGGTCTAAGGACGCCTGCCCAAACCAGGCATCGTTTTCTTCGCGCATGTGGATGACGGCGGGCCTGTTTAGTTCCTGGGCCAGCTCCAATTGCCGCTTTAACACGCTGCGCTGCTGTGCGCGTTTGTCCAGTTCCTTGACCCAGTAGTAGTCCAACCCGATCTCACCGACGGCGACGATTTTCTCTGCAGATCTCGCAAGTTGGAGCAGATCATGAATAGATGAATCATTCCAGGTATCCAAATCCGTTGGGTGAAAACCTACCGCAGCGAACAGATTCGGGTGGGAGCCGGCCAAATGTATGATCGCCGAACTGGACTCAAACTCCAGCGCCGGGATAAGGATGCGCATTACCCCTGCCTCGACGGCGCGTCTGATGACGGCATCGCGATCCTCGTGGAATTGATGAAAGTCAAGGTGGCAGTGGGTGTCGGTAAGCATAATCGGACTAAGATTGTGAAAATTATAACATATATGCTCAATTACGGCACATGATAAAACTCATAAGATGGCAAGACAGTTGATCCTCGAATCAAAAGCCCTGCCGCTTCAGGCAGGACTTTGAAGCGGGCGGTCTTTGAACCGTGGGCGCTCGTATTGTACAAAGCTATCAGGCGATCGATACTGGGGGCTTGGCAGGCCCGACTGACACAATCTATTCGCTCGCAATCCCCGCGATCCTTAGGCCGTCCTTCAGAATGGCCTGCACCTTATCCTTATGCGTTGTCTCACAATACACGCGCATGATCGGCTCGGTGCCGCTGAAACGGATCAATAGCCAGCCGCCGTCCTCGAGCTTGAACTGAAAGCCATCGATGGTAACCAGCTCGGTGACTTTCAGGCCGCCGAGTGTTTCGGGTTTCGCGTTGAGGATCAGCTGCTCGCGGGATTGGCGGTCCCCGGTGAAGGGTGTATCGATCCGGTCATAGTAATGCGCGCCGACTTTCTCGAAGAGCATGTCGAGCAGCTCGGTCGGTTTCTTGCCCGTGCGCACCATGAAGTCCAGGAAGTACAGCCCGGCGAGGATCCCGTCACGCTCAGGGACGTTGCCCCGGAAGGCGTATCCGCCGCTCTCTTCGCCGCCGATGAGCGCATTTGTCTCCATCATCTTCGGCGCGACGTACTTGAAGCCCACGCCCGTTTCGTGGACGGCAACATCGTAGAGTTTGCCCAGCTTGTTGAGCATCGTGGTGGTCGAAAGAGTCTTGACGATATCGCCGCGCTCTCCGCGCACTTCCAGCAGGTACAACGCCAGCAGCCCATACACCCTTAATTGATTGATGAACTCACCCTTTTCATCGCCGATGCCACAGCGGTCCGCATCGCCATCTGTGATCAGCAGGACATCTGCATTGTTCTCAACCGTTGCCCTCAGGCCCACGTCGATATTCGGCTGGATGGGCTCCGGCCGTTTCATCTCGGGGAAAATCGGGTTGCGCACGTTGTGGATCTCGATCACCTGCGTCGTGCCGCCTTCCAGCAACCGGGTAAACCAGCCGGCGCCGTTGCCCCACATGGCATCCACCATCACGGTCAGACCCGCGTTCCTTAACTTTTCGATGTCCACCAGTTTTTTGATATGCTCGAAATAGGCTTCGGAGGCATCGAACACGATGACTTTGCCGTCGTCCACCGCGTCGCGAAATGGCACGCGCTTCACCTGTTCAACAGACTCCGGGATGAGCGCTTCGATCCTTCTCAGCCCGTCCGGGTCGATGGCACCGCCGTTCTCATCCCGTACTTTGAATCCGTTATCGGTGGCCGGGTTATGCGAGGCGGTGATGTTGATGGCGCCGCATGCTTTTTTGTTGACCACTGCATAGGCGATGGTGGGCGTGGGTGTGGCACTGTCGGTGAGAAATACGTTCAGGCCATTTGCGGCGAGCACCTCGGCTGCGGCCGCCGCGAAGTTTTCGGAGTGAAATCTCTTATCGTATCCGACGACAACCCATTGTCCATTTCTGTTGTTTTCGAGCAAATACGATGCAAATCCCTGGGCCGCGCGCCGGAGGTTATCGAAGGTGTAATCATCTGCGATCTCGCCACGCCAGCCATCTGTGCCGAACTTGATCTTGTTATTCATAAAAAACTCCTCCTCAGGCATGATAACATGCGGATTATATCAAAGATAATTCGCGCCTTCCGTTCGCCGATCGTGAACCCGGAATTTGGAGCGCCTCCGCCGTCTGAGGATGTTGCATTGTCCGTTAAGGAGAAACTCAACGGTCACTCGCAGCTGGTAGTTGTCACCGATCTGTCATGACCTGCACCGGTTCACGAGGGGTTTTATCTATCTCGACAAATCTGTTTGTAACGCCTATACTCATGTTATCTTTGCAGCGCGAGGCGTTCATGACCAAGCATCTTGTTGTTGTTGCCGGGAATATCGGGGTGGGCAAGACCTCGCTCGCCGAACGGATCGGTTCGCGGCTGGGCTGGTGGACGGGATACGAATCTGTGGCCGACAATCCTTATCTGGCGGATTTTTATGGTGACATGCGGGCTTGGGCATTCCATCTGCAGGTCTTCTTCCTGGGACATCGCGCCGACCAGTACCTCCTTGCGACGCGCGACCCACGCTCGGCGATCCTCGACCGCAGCATTTACGAGGACTTCCATATTTTTGCGCGTGCTCTGCACCACATGGGGGATGTGGCCGAACGCGATTACCTGGCCTACCGGCGCCTGTTCGAGCTGGTGGTAAACGGGCTCCCCCGCCCAAACTTGCTGATCTATCTCAAAGCGCCGGTGAATATTTTGATGG
>DASTFG010000175.1:0-10515 GCA_035708785.1 Anaerolineales bacterium | reverse complement strand
ACGTGGCCAGACTGCCCAGGTAGCGCAAATACTGCACATACCACGGCGCGTCCAGGCCAAATCGCTCCCGCCACGCTGCGATGATCTCGTCGCTATTTTCCACACTGCCGCTCTGCGCCGACATCCGGCTGACCATTGAGGAACTGGGATCACCTGGCGCCAGGCGCGGGATAATAAAGATCAGGGTCATGCCGAGCCAGACGGTGAGCAGAAACATCCCTACGCGCTTAATCAGGTACTCTTTGGTCAGGCCGCCCATCATCACTCCATTTCAGACGGAGCCGCTGGCGGCGCTCGCCGCCAGCGGCTCGACTTCATTCAGATCTTAGTTAGTTCGGTTGCAGACCCAGAATGATCTTAAGTGTGTTGCCTTGCCACCACGTCGGCGGGTGGATATAGGCGTTCTCGGCGGTCGGCCAGCCGGTCCAGTAGGTGTTGTTGAACGGGATGATCTTCTTGGCCTGGGTGATCGGAATGACCGGCAGCTCATCCAGCCAGATCTCCATTGCCTGGACGAACAGATCGTCAAGCTGGGGATCGCCCAGTGGCAGCGTGCCCATCTGGTCCACGATCGCGCCATATTGTTCGGCCGCCTCACCCGACCAGCGCCAGGAGTTCCGGTTATCGGCAGCGCGCTCGCCGACCGGCACCAGGTGGCGGACATTCATGGTGTCCATGGACGCCCAAGGCTCGTTGACCGAGGCGCAGGTCTGCCAGCCCATGCGGGCTACGAAGTTGCCGAAGTGGAAGTTGTCGGACCAAGTGGCACCGGCCTCATTGTGGGTGCTGGCGTTGATGCCAATGGCCTGGAACTGCTCCACCAGCACCTGCGCGATGCGCTGCTTCTCGATGAAGGCCTCGTGCGTGGCGATGTCCAGGGTAAGCTGCTGGCCATCCTTCTCATAGTAATCGCCGACCAGCGTGTAGCCCTGGCCCTCGATAAGCTCTTTGGCCTGGTCGGGATCATGCGTCATGAGCGGGAAGGTGTCATACAGGCCAGCGTCTACCGCCAGATCTACAAATCGGTCCAGGGGTGGATAGGCGGGGAAGAAGTGGCGCGAGGCGAAGGTAGAGCCCTCGTAGGCGATCGCCACGATCTGCTCGCGGTCGATGGCATAGTTTAGCGCCCAACGCATCTCCTTGCTACCCCACGGCTCCACCGTGTGGTTAAGCTCAAAGGTGCGCGAGCATGGGTCGGGCACCCAGGCGTAAGGTGGCTCGGAGAAGTGGGCGATCACGTTGGGATTGCGCGCCTGGAGCGCCTGCAGGGCGCCCAGGGTAATGTCCATTAGGCTGTCCAACTGGTTATCCGCCATCGCTGCCGCCCGGGTCTCCTCGGGGCCATACCACACCCAGACCAGCTTCTTGGGCTGGGGCAGCGACTGGAAGCCCGACGCAGCCCCCCACCAGTTGTCGTCGCGCACGTAGCTGAACTCCGTGTCGCTGGCGCTCGCCAGCCTGTACGGTCCGGTGAACACCGGCCAGCCCTGGGCCGGATCATAGTACGTGAAGCTCTCCGGGTCCTGGCCGTTCCAGATATGCTCGGGAACGATATTGACTCCTCCCCAGATGCGCACCGAGAAGTAGTCGAGCTGGAAGCGTGGGTTGGGCCGGGTCAACTGAAACTCGACCGTCAGCTCGTCCACTTTCGTGACACTGGCGACCCAGTCCTTCATGGCGGCCGAATCGTTCAAGGTCGGCGCATTGTCGATCAGCAACTGGATGCTGAAGACGACGTCGTCGGCGTTGAAGGCCTCGCCGTCGCTCCACCTGATCCCGTCGCGAATCTGCAGCGTCCAGACATCGAGCGCGTCGTTGGCCGTCATGCTCTCGCCCAGCCAGGGTTCGATCTCGCCGGTCTCGTAGTTCAGGATGAAGAGCGGCTCCATCACGACCTGGTGAAAGCCGTGATCGCGGCGGCCGGTGGGTAGGTACGGGTTCCAGTTCTCGGGGTCGGCCACCCGGCCGCCATCAATGTCGAAGATGACAGTCTCCTCGCGCGCGGCCTGGGTGTAATCTCCCCCCTCGGGAGCCGTGGTCGCCTCGGGGGGCGAGGTCGCCTCAACGGCAGGTTGGGTCGGCGCGGCCTCCGTCGGTCCTGCGGTTGGCGCAGCCGGGCTGCACTGCGTGATAAACAGTGACAAGACTGCCAGCAGTGCCAGCAAGTGGGATGATTTCCTCGTACTCATCTCTCTGCCTCCTTGTTTGTAGCAGAAAACTTGCGCTTATATGACGATATGCATGGTAATGTACCTCAGGGGGTAGTTACCCGGTTCTATCTGTGGCTGCCTCACCTCCTTTCACGATCACTTAGACTTGCGCTGCTCGTTATTAAAAACTACTTTGGTTTTGCCAATCGATTAATGAAAAGTTACCGGGCAAGAGTGCAACAGCTTTACGAGCTTTTAAGGTGTTAACCGCAAACACTGGGGAGTTTCTATACAAGTATAATCTCCCCAACGAAAAAGTCAACTTTGTGATTTGTGTAACAAGAATGAGATCTCTCTTCCGCATCGCGGTGTGTTATTTCTGGACGAATTCCCTGAATTCGGCACGCGCGTCCTGGAAGTGATACGCGAACCGATGGAAGGTGGTGACGATCAGCCGCGCCAAGGGCTCACTTACTTTTTCAGCGAACTTACAATTGTTGCTCATCTGAACCCCTGCCGTGTGGGATTTAGAGTGATCTACTCAAGCCCTGTAATTGTACATTTGCTCTAGTCACCAAATATCAAAAGAGGATCTCCGGTCCTTGTAAGACCGTATTGATATTCATAGCGAATTCCCGAGAGTGGAGACCGCGTAGGGGTATCAAGTGAATACATTTGTGCCCGCTTCTCGAAGATCGTCAGGGATCGTTGCAACGCGGACCTGCGCATTGGGGAGATATGTCAATACTGCAAGGTAGACGATCAAGGTCAAAGCCTGATGCGGGCGTATCACTGCAGCTTCATTTATCAACCATAATTGACCAATCTTGATGCTACCTAACTTAGCCTTGCAGAGCAAGCCACGACTATATTTGCCAGCCACTTGTATAATTGTTCAATAGCATAAGTAAATGGCTCTCAATCAATACAGCTGTAAAGCCACCCTCCTATTCTCCAAATCCGGGACGCAACCAAATTAAAGGTTTCGGAGAGCTATTTTATTAATAACGTTCTGCTCTCTTGCAGATTTTGGCTAAGCAAATTATAGTTGGCATCGACGTCGAGATCGTCGAACACGAATTGAACTTGCTTTGCGTATCTTTGCGCGGGCATGCTATATTTATTTTCCCCGCAAGCGAGGATGGTAGTTCGGAACATGTCCGCTTAGGGTTACATTCGATCAAATCCAAGCTTGCTCCCCTTTTCCCATATAAAACATCGTTCTCTATATCAATATGATTGAGGCTGGCACAATAAAGGCAGTGTACGTTGGATGAGCGTCGTTCGAACATACAAGGTTTATTTCGGTCGACTCGTGCTGCGCTCCATGAGCTTTTCGTCGCGGCAAGAGATCCCTTGTATGTCTATGTGATCCTGGGGGTGATCACGCTCATTGGCCTGTTCTTAAGGTTACTGGTCCTCAACAAACCGGTCGAGTACGATGAGGCTTACACTTTTATCCACTTCGCATCACGACCCCTCAAATATATCCTGGCCGATTACAGCGCCCCGAATAACCACATCTTTCATACCCTACTGGTCGGCCTCTCCTATCGCCTGTTCGGCGGTGAAGCATGGGCATTGAGATTACCGGCCTTTATCGCCGGCATCCTGATCGTGCCGGCTATGTTCATCACGGCCCGCAGGTTTTTTTCCCATCACCAGGCCCTGGCGGCTGCGGCACTGATTGCTGTAGCGCACTGGTTCATCATGTATTCGGTCAATGCGCGCGGCTATACCCTGTTGATCCTCTTCGCGCTGCTGCAGGCCAACTTCGCCGGGATCCTCGTCCAGCGTGAGAGCAGGCTCGCTCTAATTGCTTTTATCCTTACGGGGGCGCTTGGCTTCTATACGATCCCGATCTTCCTTTATCCCATGGCCGGCATTTCCCTGTGGGTCGCGGCGACATACCTGATCAGCCGCGAGCGCTGGCAGGATAGGCTTCGCCGGCTGGGGGGGTTTCTCGGGGCATGTTTGTTGTCAGGGGTACTGACGCTCATCTTGTATTCACCGGTCATCGTCTTTGGGACCGGGCTCTCCTCCCTGATCAACAATGAAATTGTGGCGTCACTTAACTGGACGACATTCGTGGAAAACCTCGATCCTCGACTGGCGCAGGCCTGGCGAAAATGGATGGTGCGCATCGAGCCGACGACCCAGGATTTGCTCTCGGGCGGCTTTTTGTTATCCCTGCTTTTCTATCGCAAAAATTCCAACCAGAAGCTTCCGCTGCAGATCTTCCTGGCCCTCGCCGTTGTGATCCTCCTCATTCTGCAAAGAGTCACGCCGCTGCCAAGGATGTGGCTTTACCTGGAGGCATTCTATCTGATGTTCGCAGCGGCCGGAATGGTATGGCTGGCAGAGTTGCTCCTCCGTAAGGTTGCCGGACCCCTATGGACCGAGAGGATTCTCTCGTTTGGAATTTTGTTCGCCGTTACCGGTGCCTTGATCGGCATTCTGACAAGCCGGCAGCAGGCGATCGTCATGAATCGCGGTCCCCTGCCGGAACAGTTTGCAGCAGACTACCTTGTAGGACACATGTCCCCGGAGGATACGGTTATGGCAACCGGACCTGTGCACATCCGGACGGCCTATTATGCGAGTGTTCGCGGTGTTCCATTCGACCGTTTTTACCAGCGAGATCGCCCGGCAGAGATCCAGAATGCACTGGTCGTCCTGCGGACAAACACCCGGCACAATACACCACAGAAAGTATTGGACTTCTTCAAACTGGGTTCCGCTCTCGACACCGCCTCGGCAGAGTTGGTCTTCGAATATGGGAAGCTTCAAATCTATTCCGTGCCAGTAAGAGAGTAGCGCCCGCCACCAGATATCAGCCAAGACGGGCCCCATCGGCACGCCTATATGCCGCCTCGATTTGGATTACAATTCGGCTCGTGCGTTCCGGATCCTTCCAAATCCTGCTCGCGATCCTGGCTCTTTCGAGCACGGCATGCAGCGCCAACATGCAAGAGCAGGGGCTTCCCTCCCTAACTGCACTTACTCTCACATTTACACCGGCTCCATCGCTCACACCGCGCCCACCGGAGGCTTTGCTCACGGCCTCCCCAGTGAGTCAGCCGACCATCGCTCCCATTGACGGGATTACCTCGACACGGGTCAATGTACGTGCGGAGCCGTCCACCGCGAGTGCTGTGCTGGGGATCATTCCCCCAGATATGCGGGTGGAAATTGTTGGCAAAGACCCGGGCGAAAACTGGTGGCAGATTCTATACCCGCAGGCTTCCGACCCCGATGGGAAAGGCTGGGTGACCGCGCAATATGTCAGGACGGTGAGTACACCTGCCGTCCCGGTCGTCGGAGGCATCGGCACGGGAACGAGTAACGGGGCCGTCGCGATCATCCAGCAGAAGCTGAACATCCGCAGCGGTCCAGGGACGGGCTTCGACTCCATCGGGACACTCAACGCGCAGGATGCAGTCAACCTCACCGGCAAGGATCCGAACGGGACGTGGCTGCAGATCGAATTTGGATCCGGTCCGGAGGGAAAAGGATGGATCAACGCTGCTTTCGCCCAGGCAAACGGAGTAGAGAACCTGCCCATCGTAACCGAGGCTGGCGTGATCGTCGGAACCGGAACACCAACGAATCCTCCACCCGCGCCCACACCGACGGTGATTCCCGCCTGGATGGATAACGACTCCCCTGATAATCCCATCGCACAGGTAATATTTGACATCTCGGGGACTGACTCTTTGATTTTTACCGGTGACGTTTCGGCCCCCGAAGGTGACACGGATGACTGGATCGCGTTTACAGCCTCTGGAACACTGGCTCTCATTACTCTGGAATGCACGCAGGATGATTCCCTGCAGATCGACATCCTGGAAGACAACCTGCCCATGAACCTGTCACTCGTATGTGACCAGCAGTTGGAAGACATACCAGTAAAACCTGGCGCGGCTTATCTGATCCACCTCCGGGCCATCCCATCTTCGGAAGATCTAGTCTACATAAACTATCTCATCAAAATCCAGACGAGGCCGTAACATGAGACCATTTCAATCAGACCTGGGCGATCGTCCCGATATCGTGCATGCCAAGCATGTATACGGGTTGTGGTTCGGCATGGCTTTTGGACTGGCATTTTCACTGACCGCCTGGGGGATGGACGCTTTCTGGCTGGACCGAGCCAATGCCATCCTGCCCTGGCTAAAGTTTGTCACCGGAACGGTTCTCTGCGGGCTAGTAGGGGGCCTCACTGGCTGGCTTTCCGCCCGGCTGAATCGATCGATCTGGTCGGTCCTCTTATGGCTCACCGCTGCATATGTTTTTGCCTGGTTAACGATTTGGCTGCCCTTTCGAATCATGCCCAGGTTATTGAGCATCCTGGAACCGGAATTGCAGATGTTTCTTAATTACCCTTACTACGATGAGTTTTCTTCCCGAATCGGGCTTGCTTATTTATGGATCGCGATCTTTGCAGCCCTTGTCGGCCTTCTGCAGCTGCCGCTCAGTGATTCGGCAGTATTCTCGACTTCGCTCCTGGGAAGAATCATACCTATCGTAGTGTGTTTTGTGCTTATAGGCACCAGTGGCCTGATCGTGGACGGTTTCAATAACGGGCCTCTGCGCTCTGCAGTCTCAACCCTGCATGAGACCATCGAGTTTTCACTTGATCAGAGAGGCAATGAGATCGATCCGGCTGTGTTTCGCCGTATGCATCTTGGGGCTTTGCGCGCAATCGAGGATTTCGTGACTCCGCAGCGGAAGCTGGTTGTCAGCGGCTATGATGCGATTTTCGGCGAAGTAAAGGTGCTGGTAAGGTTCGAAAATGCCGATGTGGAGTGTGAAGTACTTTACGACCAGCCCGTCTTCTGCAGAACTCTCACAGGTTTGCCCTGATTAGCTCTTTCCCAAATACCACTTGTGGCGAATTGTACAAAACCCCCTTTTATGGTAGAGTTAATGCAGATTTTCACAGTTGTGAGGGCAAAGTCATATGAACACTGACAAAATCCCTGATATTATCATCGGCAGGCTGCCTGTTTATCTGCGTGCATTGCAGCGCCTGGCAGAGAAGGGCATCCAGACCACATCATCGCAAGAGTTGGGAGAGATCGTGGGTATTTCTGCGGCGCAGATCCGCAAGGACATCTCACAATTTGGTGAATTCGGTAAACAGGGGACCGGATACTCGATCCCTTTTCTCATCGAACGGTTGCGGGACATTCTCAAGGTCGACCGCGTCTGGGAGGTGGTCATCGTCGGCATGGGTGACATGGGACACGCACTGGCCCGCTACAACGGCTTTAGCAACCGCGGCTTCCACGTCAGTATGATCTTCGATAACGATCCTCAGAAGATAGGGCAAAAAGTAGGGAATTATGAAATTCTCGATACGGCTGTGATGGCCGAAAAAGTAAAAGCAAACAAGATCAAGCTCGCGATGCTCACCGTCCCGGCGGCTGCTGCGCAGGAAATGGCCGATCAACTGGTGAAGGCCGGAGTGCAGGCGATCCTGAACTATGCGCCGATCAGCCTCAATGTGCCTGAAGGGGTGCGCGTCCAATACATTGACCCGGTTGCACATTTGCAGAGGATGACGTATTATCTATGAAAAGTGAAGAGTGGAACGTGGAAAGCAGGCTTCAGGAATGTGGAAGCCTGCTTTTTTTCATCGGGAGGGCCGCGCACCGCCATCCCAACGGCTGAAACGTCTCAATTTGGCGGCAAGCCATGGAAGCAGCGGGTGTTACAATCACGCATCCGGCAAATACATCTTAAGCAACGATCCAGGAGCAGACACCCTCATAAAAGGAGGTTCAGGATGAGCGAGCCCCAGATCACGTGGACCAAACAGCAGGTGCGTATACGCATGGAAAAGGGGTTGACCCGGTTCTTAGCTCTTCTCGATCAGTTATCGGATGATCAAATGCTTCTCCCAAAGGATGCCGCCGGCTGGAATGTCCGCGATCATGTCACGCATCTGGCAGTCTGGGCCGATGGGATCGCCGCCCTCCTGCAGCGCGAAGATCGCTGGAAAGCAATGGGGTTGGCCATGGAGGATCCAGAAGGCGATGAGCCGGATTATGATCTCATGAACAGGCAAATCGTTGAACAACATCGCCAGGTTTCACCTGCACAAGCACGTGCCTGGCTGGTGGCAGCGCATAACCGCGTCCTAAGGGCCATGGACGCTCTAGCGGAGTCAGAGCTTTCCGCTCCTTACGAACGCTTTGTCGCGCCGTACACAGGGAGTTGGGGCCATCCCATCGCAGAGTACATTTTAGGCAATACCGAAGATCACTACGATGAGCACACAGCCTGGGTGCGCGCGATCGTGGACGGATCGGCCACATCGGCCCCACAGCACGATTAACGGGAGAGCAGTATAGCTGCCTCCACATGCCCGAGAGGGTGCGTGTACAATATTTCGATCTGATCTCACATCTGCAGCCGATGAGGTGTTATTTGCAGAAAAGGTATTGGGAGATCCCGTGAGTGAAATTGGAGAGAAGCTGTTGGATACTCTTGAGGTAAACGCAGTGATTGATGGTCGGCGCCTCTTTCAGGACATCAAAAGCTTGCCTGGCAGCACCCATCGGGTAGCGCGGGAACTTTTTACGTGGGGGTCATCGTTTACCCGGCGAAGCATACTGCCGTCGTGGTCGCCATCAACGCGGCCGGCCTGCGGGTCACTGAGGCACGCGATGAATTGTTCAGTATGCTTTTGCGCAAATATGGCGCGATCGTTTAGTATGGGCTGTCAGCAGGACAAGAAGATTTTTAACAGCACACTTCCTACGAAAGACTGACTTCCTAAAATGATCACCCCGAACAATCCTATCCTGGAATTACGTGTTGCACTCACTACGCGTGATTATGAGCGATTGGTCAAATTCTACTGTGATGGCCTTGGGATCGAGCCGGCCGCCATCTGGAATAACGATCGAGGTCGGGCGCTCATCCTCGACATGGGTAAGGCGACGCTAGAGCTTTTTGACGAGAAACAAGCCGAAGTGATCGACCAACTAGAAGCAGGCCAACGCGTGAGCGGGCAGATCCGCTTTGCGTTCCAGGTACCAAACCTGAAGGCAGCGATGGAGCGGTTGCTCGCCCATGGAGCGACGCTCGTCCATGAGCCTGTCATGACCCCGTGGGGGGACTATAACGTGCGGCTCCAGGATCCGCACGGGATGCAGATCACTTTATTTCAGGCTCCTGATAAGGATCAAACAGGTAAGTAGATTGAAGAGGTGGTCATGCTCGAAATCGTCGATTTAAGCCAGGAGATTTTCGCGGGGATGCCGGTCTTTCCCGGCCTTCCGGAAGTCAAGATCACCGTACACGCATCCCATGAAGAATGGGATGGTATTACCGATTCCGGCGTAGTATCGCCTGCTGTGAACCGGCTGGAGTTAGGTGAACATACGGGCACACACGTGGATGCCATCAACCACATGGCGCGCCAATACCAGGGGCAGTCCATCGATACGATGCCTCTGACAATGTTCTATACAGAAGGTATCTGTCTGGATTTATCGCATAAAGGTCTGCAGGAATTGATCGAGCCCGCCGACCTGGAACGCGCCCTTTCGGAGGCAGGCCTCGAGATCAAGCCCGGAGACACAGTTCTGCTTTATACGGATCATTACCGGCGCACCTTTAGGACCCATGATTGGTACAAAGGACCAGGGATCAGCGCAGACGCGGCGCGTTGGCTGGGCCGGCAGCGGATCGCCGCCTTCGGCGTCGAGACGGCCTCGCCCGGCGTGGGCCATGTTTCCAACAGGGAAGTCCATTGGATATGCGGGGAGATGGGCTTTACGCATTATGAGAACATGATCAACTTGCACCAGCTCGCCAGCCGGGGGCGTTTTCGCTTTATCGGCCTGCCGCTCAAGATCCGCGGAGGCACCGGCTCGCCGGTGCGGGCTATTGCTGTGTTCGAGTAGAATCTGGGCATACTCGAGGCTATATGCTGGTTGCACTCACCGGGATAAGCGGGTTTCTGGGCCGTTACACGGCTGCAGCGTTGCGACGGAAGGGCCACCGCGTCCGGGCGCTGGTTCGGTCGGCCGCGCAACGCGGCCAGGATGAAACCATAGCGGACGAGTGGCAGGTTGGGGACCAATATGACCCTGCGGCACAATCCGGGTTGGTGACCGGTGCGGACGCTGTAATCCAGGCCGCTATCGATTGGGTGGCGCTTAACCAGGGACCAATCGCTAACTTCGAACACAATGTACTCGGATCGTTGCGGCTGCTTGAAGCTTCCCGTCAAGCAGGAGTGCGACAGTTTATCTTCGTCAGTTCTTTGGATGTGTACCATGAAATTCTTCCCGAGCGGATGCTCGACGAGACACACCCCACGTGGCCTGCTTCCATTTACGGGGCATAT
>DASTFG010000174.1:0-4114 GCA_035708785.1 Anaerolineales bacterium | reverse complement strand
GCGAGCCGCCAAAGTGCGGGTCTATGCCAGCATGTCCAGTGCGGTTGACGCTACCGATCAGCAAGCCGCGGCCATGAGCAGCAGAGCGACGAGTGCGCTCGCACAGGCCAGCGCAGCGACTGCATTTGTCGATCCTGAACTGCTGGCCATTGGTGAGACAAAACTGCGGGGATGGCTTGCGCAGGATCCACGCATGGGATTATATGAGCATTATCTCAACGATCTTTTCCGCAAGCAGGCCCATGTCCGCAATGCAGAGGTAGAGGAGTTGCTCGGCATGCTGCGCGATCCCTTCAACAGCACAAGTAATACGGTGAACCTGCTCTCAAATGCCGATTTCAAGTTCAAGCCTGCTCGGGACAGCAAGAATAAAAAGGTGGATCTCACACAAAGCACCTACAACGCCATCCTGGGCGGGACGGACAGGAAGGCACGCCGGACGGCCTGGGAAAACTACAATGACAAATATCTGGAATTCAAAAATACCCTGGCGGGAAATCTTGCCACATCCGTCAAACAGAACGTATTTAACATGAGAGCGCGTAATTTTAACTCATCGCTCGAGGCGACGCTTTTCAACGGCAATGTCCCTGTGGAAATGTTTCACAATCTGCTCGACATTTTCAAAAAGAACCTTCCGATGTGGCACCGTTATTGGAGGATACGTCGCAAAGCATTGGGTGTGAAAACCTTACATCCCTATGATGTCTGGGCGCCGCTGACCACGAAAAAACATAAAGTCCCTTTTGAAAAGGCAGTGGATTGGATCTGTGAAGGACTGGCCCCGATGGGAGATGAGTATGTGAGCGTGATGCGCAAAGGGTGTTTACAGGACCGCTGGGTGGACTGGTCCCCCAACGCCGGCAAACGACAGGGTGCGTTCTCGACACGCGTCCCAAGCGATACACATCCCTTTATCATGATGAGCTACACCGGCGGTATCGGCAGTATGAGCACACTGGCCCATGAGCTCGGCCATTCCATGCATGCCTATTATGCCAGCCGCGCTCAGCCGATGATGTACTATTTGTACCCTTCTATTGTGGCGGAGACGGCTTCCAACTTTAACCAGGCAATGACGCGGGCTCACCTGCTTAATACCAATCCGAGCAAGTCCTTTCAGCTCGGCCTGCTCGAGGAAGCCATGAGCAATTTCCACCGCTACTTCTTCATCATGCCCACCCTCGCCCGCTTCGAACTGGAGACGCACCAACGGATCGAAAAGGGGCAGGCCCTTACAGCCGATTCCCTGAACGAGTTGATGGCGGATCTTTTCAGCGAAGGCTTCGGTGGTCAAATGGCGCTGGACCGCGAGCGGGTCGGCATTACCTGGGGGACATTCACCACGCATCTCTACATCGACTTCTACTCCTTCCAATACGCCATCGGGATTTCCGCCGCGAACGCAATTGCCAAGCGAATCCTGAACGGTACGCCGAATGCCGCGGAAGATCACGTCAATTTCCTCAAGGCGGGATCCTCCAAACCGCCGATGGAAGTCTTCAGGATCGCCGGCGTGGATATGACCAGCACACAGCCCATCGAGGATGCGTTCGAAGTCCTGGGAGATTACATCGACCGCCTGGAAAGTCTAACGAGCTAATGAGCACGCAACGGCATAACTGAAAACTTATAAGCCAGGAAAATCTAGCGCAGATGATCAAGCCGCGAAAACTGCGGCCGGGCGATACGGTCGCAGCGATCACTTTATCATGGGGAGGGCCCGGAACATATCCTCACCGCTATGAGGCGGGCAAACAACAATTGCAGGACGAATTTAGCCTGCGAGTCGTTGAGACTGCTCACACCTTGCATGAGAACAGGTGGCTTCACAATCATCCAGAAGCTAGAGCGCACGATTTGATGGTAGCGTTTGCCGATCCTTCGATCAAGGGGGTCATCTCCACCATTGGTGGGGATGACTCCATCCGCATCTTGCCCTACCTGGATTTGGACATCATACGGTCCAATCCGAAGATCTTCATGGGCTTTTCCGATACGACCATTTCGCATATCGCTTGCTTCAATGCAGGGTTGGTATCCTTCTATGGGCCAGCGATCATGGCAGGTTTTGCTGAGAACGGTGGGATGTTTCCTTACATGATCAACTCGGTTCGCAAGTCGCTCTTCTCATCCGAGCCTATTGGAGAAATCAAGCCGAACACAGGAGGCTGGACTGTCGAAATGACCGATTGGGCAGATCCGGAGACTCAATCTCGCAGACGAAGGCTGATGCCCTCCACCGGATGGAAGTTCATTCAAGGCAAGGGAAATAGACAGGGACATTTGATCGGCGGCTGTCTTGAAGTTCTGGATTTCCTGCGAGGTACAGACTTTTGGCCAGAATCCTCGGCCTGGCAGAATGCAATTTTATTCCTGGAAACGTCGGAAGATGCACCGCCTCCCAACATCTTGAAGTACGCTTTACGTACTTATGCGGCGATGGGAATATTGAAACAACTTTCAGGGATTCTATTTGCCCGGCCCGGTGGAGATATTTCGCCTGAGCGATTCAAGGAATATGATGAAGCCCTTCATCAGGTCCTCACAGAGGAAGAAGGGCTTTCGGAATTGCCGATCATCACTCACATGGATTTCGGCCATACCGATCCCATGTTTGTATTGCCATACGGCATCAGAGCCGAGATCGACTGTGACAGGCAAAAGTTCACGATCCTTGAGAGTGCCGTAGTTGATTAGGTGGTTGGAGAGACGGGTCTTTTGCTTCCGAAACGCGACTGAACAATGAATCATACGATAATTCTTGAAACGAGCAGACTTTTGCTAAGACGTTTTGTCAGAGATGACCTGGATGACCTGTTCGCCTTTTACGGCGATCCAGATGTGATCAGGTATATTCCCGATGCTCCTCGCAGCTACGCAGAAACCAGGGAAGAACTTGAATGGTTTCTGAACGGGCATCCGAAGTTTCCGGATTTAGGGCTTTGGGCAACGATTTACAAACCAACAGATCGTTTCATCGGTCGCTGTGGATTGCTTCCATGGACCATTGATGGGCAGGACGAAGTGGAAGTGGCCTTTGCATTCTCCAAAGCCTATTGGGGACAGGGATTGGCGACCGAGGCAGCTCGGTCTCTGGTGGTCTATGGCCTTGAACATTTAGGGTTATCCCGCATGATTTGCCTCATCGAGGCGGAAAACCAGGCATCGATTAAGGTAGCAAGGAAGATCGGCATGAACTTCGAAAAAGAAGGCAAAGACGAACACGGATCGTTTTTATTATACGCAATAAGTAAATAACCAGAAAATCATTGATCGGCCTTACGAATTGTCGACATGGATTCCATCGTATAATGGCACCTGGAGAAAGTCATGCCCACGGAACCAACACCCGAAGAAGAGTGGTACAAAATGTTGACCGAGGGCGAGCCGATCAACCGTCACTTATATCATCTCTATGGATTGCTCCCCTCAGACCCGCGCTGCAAACTGTGCGCCGCGCCGTTCAAAGGCTGGGGTGGATTTATCATGCATCTACTTGGCAGGGACCAGTCGAAATACAATCCCCGGTTCTGCCAACCGTGTGAGAAATTCGATCGCCCGGGCGGCGCGGAGGTCGTGATCACCATGCTGTTTGCAGATGTGCGCGGCTCGACGGCACTGGCCGAGCAGATGAGCGCGCTCGAATTCAGCCGGCTGATGAATCGTTTTTATACGGCAGCCACGAATGTAATGATACGAACCGATGCGCTGGTGGACCGGTTATTGGGAGATGAGGCAATTGGTCTGTATATTCCCGGCTTTGCTGGACCGGAACATCCCCGCCGTGCGGTCGAGGCCGCTCAGGAGTTGCTTCGGCTCACCGGTCACCGCGAGCCCAGGGGACCATGGCTGCCGGTGGGAGTCGGCATCCATACCGGGCCGGCCTTTGTCGGCGTAGTGGGCGGCGAGGGAAGTCCCGCGGATTTCACTGCGTTGGGTGATCATGTTAATATCGCGGCGCGGCTCGCATCTGAAGCCGGGGCCGGAGAGATCCTGATCAGCGACGCAACCTATTCCGCTGCCGGGCTCGATCTGGGAGATCTGGAACGCCGTCAACTGGAACTCAAAGGGAAGAGTGAGCCGATCAGTGTGCGCATCTTAGAGGTCACAC
>DASTFG010000173.1:0-3939 GCA_035708785.1 Anaerolineales bacterium | reverse complement strand
CAGGCCGAGATCCAAAGTCTGGAAACAGACTATTACAGCGCCAAGGCCAGCCTGGAAGCCGCGGAGGCACAGGCGCCGGACCTCGACGGGGCAGAGCGCGAACTGTTCCGGCTGCGCGAAGAGGAGAACAAGGTGCGCAGTGAGCTGGGCGGCGCCCAGCAAAAAGTGGATGTGCTGGCGACACAGCGGACTCGCAAGGCAAATCTCGAGAAGGAATGCGCGGAATTGCAAAGACAGATCGCCCGGCACAAGACCCTTGAACGCGCCTTTGGCAAGGATGGCGTCCCGGCCCTGCTCATCGAGCAGTCTCTGCCACAGATCGAAATGAAGGCAAATGAATTGCTCGAGAGGCTGTCTGATGGGCAGATGGGCATCCGTTTTATCACACAGACCGAATACAAGGACAAAAAACGCGATGATCTCAGGGAGACGCTCGATATCCAGATCAGCGATTCCGCGGGCATACGCAATTACGAGATGTATTCGGGCGGGGAGGCATTCCGTGTCAATTTCGCGGTCCGTCTGGCCCTCTCCGAAGTCTTGGCGCAGCGCAAAGGCGCGCGCCTGCAAACGCTGGTGATCGACGAAGGCTTTGGCTCGCAGGATGCGCATGGCCGCCAGCGACTGGTCGAGGCGATCAATTTAGTTAAGGATGATTTCGCAAAGATCCTGGTTATCACACACCTCGAGGAGCTCAAGGATGCGTTCCCGACGCGCATCGAGGTGGAAAAGTCCGAGCGGGGCTCCACAGTCCGAGTGACCTAAAACAGGCATCTTCCTAAAACCATGACTTATTTCTATCTCTCAACCGCCTTTTTCATCGGCGGTATGTTCATCATTTACTGGCTTCACAATCAACACCATCTGGATATCGTCGTCGAACCAGCTCCTCCCCCAACCCAGGCGCCCCTGATCTCTGTTTGCATTCCCGCCCGCAACGAAGCGAGGAATATCCTGGCCTGCGTCGAAGCCATGCTCGCACAGGATTATCCGAACTTTGAAGTCATTGTCCTGGATGACCGCTCGACGGACGCGACCCCCTGGATTCTGCGCCAGCTTGCGGCCCAGAGTAACAGACTCCGAGTGATCACCGGCTCGGATTTACTCGAGGGCTGGGCCGGGAAACCCCACGCGTTGTACCAGGCCGCAAAGGCGGCGCGCGGCGCCCCAAGCGCGTGGTTTTGCTTTGTCGATGCAGATACATTCGTCACGCCTCAGGCTCTTTCTTCGTGCTACGCCAAAGCCATCCAGACACAGGCCGATCTGTTCACCATCATAACCTTCCAAATCATGGAGACGTTCTGGGAAAAAGCGGTGATGCCGCTGGTCATGACTGCCCTTTCGGTGGGATTCTCGCCGCGCCGGGTGAATGATCCGAAGCGCCGAGATGCCATTGCAAACGGTCAATTCATCATGATCAAGCGCTCCGTCTACGATGCCATCGGAGGCTATGCAAGCGTCAAAGACCAGATCGTGGAAGATAAAGCCATCGCAGAACGGGTCAAATGGAACGGGTACCGCCTCGTCGTGGCCAATGGATATTCGGTGGCGCGGACGCACATGTACACCTCACTGCCAGAGATGTGGGAGGGCTGGACCAAGAACATCTATCTCGGCCTGCACGATCGTCCTTTACTCTTAGTGCTTGGCGCACTGGTTCTGCTGCTGGCCGCGCTGTTCTTACCAGTCTGGCCTTTGCTTGGATTGCTTTGGTACGCAGGCGGCGGTGGATGGCTCGCGGCAACGGTTATTACAATGTCGCTGATCTTGTGGATATTTCTGCTCGCTGTGCGCGCGCGAGCCGCAAAGGCAATGGGCATCCCCCTCTGGTATGCGTTCACGACGCCGCTCGGCACAGGCGTTTTTGCCGCGATGATGCTGTCATCGGCATGGAAAGTGCTCTCTGGCAAAGGCGTCACCTGGAAAGGACGGACTTACAGTCCAAAATGACCGTGTGAAGTATTCGCCCGGACGATTAACCGGTTCGTGTCTATGAGCGGCAGCAGCCCGGGATCTTCGAAAGAGCCGTCACGTCGAAATTGTGATAAATGTCACTACGAAATGCAGACCTGATTGAGTAAATTGGGTATTAATCCAGGGTTAAGCTTTAGCGGTAGCGGGTGAAAGAGCGACCATCCAGCCATTCGTACAGGTTTATTCCAGTTGAGGATTGCAGATGCGTAAACTCTTCTTCCTCCTTGCCGTAGTCGCAGCAGTCATTGCGCTGGGATTTATGGTCTACGTCACCGATGCACCCGCGTATGCCGGAGATGCACCCGAGACTTGCAACAACTGTCATGTCATGGATGCGCAGTACGAGAACTGGGCACACGGTCCCCATGAAGGTTGGGCCAAATGCACCGATTGCCATTTGCCCCATGACAATTTCCTTAGCTATTACCTCGAAAAGGGACGTCAGGGGATGAAGGATACCTACGCGTTTACCACGGGAAAGATCCCCATCGCGATCCGGGCCAGCACCGAGACAAAAGAAATCCTGCAGGCGAACTGTATCCACTGTCATGAGGCTGCCGTGGAGGACATCATGATGGGATCACAGCCCTTCGACCGCTACTGCTGGGACTGCCACCGCAATGTGGCCCATGGCTCGCGCGGCATCTCTATTGTCCCCTATCAAGATTCCAGTCTCTACCCTAAAGAATAAATCTCATCCAAGGAGAACGCACCGATGAAGAAATATCCAACACTGATTCTGGCCGGGCTTGTGATCCTGCTGGCCGCTGCCTTGACGGGCCTCCTCATCTTCATGCGCAACCAGCCGCCGCAGGAGCGCAGTTTCGAGGCGCTGGTGGAGATCGCCGCCATGGAGCCCGATTCGGAGAAGTGGGGCATAAACTTCCCGAACCAATACGCCACCTTTCAGAAAACAGAAACTAACAATGTGGACACCACCTTTGGCGGCTCATCGGCATTCTCATGGCTCGAGCGCGACCCGCGCCAGGTGATCCTTTTCGCGGGCTATCCCTTCAGCAAGGACTACAACGATGACCGCGGCCACGCCAACGCGCTGGAGGACGTGCGCGCCACCGAACGTCTGAACCTGAACCCGGAGGATCCGAAGCGCACCCCGGGTACCTGCTACTCCTGCAAATCGTCGAATAACCCTGCTCTCTGGGAAGAAATGGGCATGGCCGAATTCGATAAGATGTCTTTCATGGAAATTGGCGCCCGGATCGAGGAACCAATCGGCTGCGCCAACTGCCATGAGGCCGGGACGATGCGTTTGATCGTCACCAACCCCGCGCTGGATGAAGCCCTCAAAGCCCAGGGCAAGGATTGGACGACATTTACCCGCCAGGAAATGCGGACGGTCGTCTGCGCAAATTGCCATGTGGAGTACTACTTCAAGGGCGACGGTAAGTATTTGACCTTCCCATGGGCAATGGGCACAAAGGTCGATGAGATCATTTCCTACTACGAGGAAGCAGGCTTCAAGGACTGGGATTATCCAGATGCCGGCACACCCATGCTCAAAGCACAGCATCCCGAGTATGAATTCTTTACGGCCGGCAGCACACACTTCAATGCAGGCGTCTCCTGCGCGGACTGCCATATGCCGTACATGCGTGAAGGCGCAGCCAAGTTCTCCACACATGATGTCCATAGTCCACTCCTCAACCCCGAGCAGGCCTGCGGCCAATGCCACACGGACAGTGAATACGTCGTGCGCCGCGTCAACCTGATCCAGGAGCAGGTGGCCTCGACCAAGCAGAACACCGAAGACGCGCTCGTAGACGCGATCACGGCCATCAAGCTGGCTGCCGCGAACACCAGCGTGGACCAGGAGTTACTGGATCAGGCGCGCAGCCTGCACCGTAAAGCACAATTCATGTGGGACTTTGTCTCTGCCGAGAACAGCACGGGTTTCCACAACCCTGAATACGCCCTCGAGATCCTGGCGAATTCGACGGACCTGGC
>DASTFG010000172.1:0-12773 GCA_035708785.1 Anaerolineales bacterium | reverse complement strand
GCCAGCTTCACGCATGGTCTCAAGCTCGGCAGGGCTCTTGAGATGGATCTGGCGGGCCCAACTCATAATGAATATTTACTCAATGCATCCATCAGGGTCTCGGTAACCTGCTCGATGGATTGCGCCCCATCGATTTCGATTAATTTACCCTGTTTGCGATAGTGAGCTATCAATGGTGCAGTCTGCTCCAGGTAAACCTGGATCCTGCGCTTCACCGTGTCGGGCTTATCATCGTCACGCTGGTAGAGCTCTGCGCCGTCGTAATCACAGATGCCGGGAATCTTCGGCGGATTGGACTTCTCGTTGAAGATATGACCGTTTGCACGGCATGTCCAGCGGCTGCTTAGCCTCTCGACCAGGACATCGTCTTCTGCGGTGATATAAGGTACCACCTCGACGCGGCCGTTGAAGTCCTCAAGCATGGCGTCCAGCGCATCGGCCTGTGCCGGGGTACGGGGAAAACCATCCAAAACGGCGCCGGCCGCACAGTCTGGGCGGCTAAGGCGCTCCCGGATCATTGCAATCGTTACATCGTCCGGCACTAGCTCGCCTTTGGTCATGTAAGTCTGAGCCAGCTTACCCAGCTCTGTCCGATTCTTAAGGTTCTCACGGAACAAGTCACCGGAAGATATATGGGCGAGCCCAGTTCGTTCACATAAGATCTTTGCCTGCGTTCCTTTACCAACACCGGGAGGACCGAGAAGGACGATGAAGGACGGCATGGGCAGTTCCTAACTGACGAGCAGTTTTTCCTGATAACCGTGCAGCTTAAGCTCGGCCTCGATATTCATGAACGTATCACGGACAACACCAACAACGATGAGCAAACCAGAAGACGAGACCAGGAATAGCCCGGCACTGCTGGCAGCCGCCGGCAAGATCAACTGCAGGAGGAACGGCGTGATCGCGACCGTTCCCAATAACAATGCGCCTGGCAGAGTGATCCGGCTCTGGATGCGGCTCAAGTACCTTTGCGTGGCGGTACCGCTATGGACACCTGGAATTTGAGCGCCGGAGCGTTTCAGGTTATCTCCATAGTTTTGCTGTTCAAAGATCACAGTCGTATAGAAATACGTAAAGGTCACCACCATCAGGAAATACAGAATCCAGTAGCCCCATGAATTGACGCCGGTCGCGTTGAAGAAGCTATAGACACCGTTCGCGATACTGCTCACCCACGGAGTCGGCGATTGGATAAAGTAACTGGCGACAATGGCTGGGAACTGCAGGATCGCTCCAGCAAAGATCAATGGGATCATTCCTGCAAGATTGACCATCAGGGGCAGATGCGGTTGAGGCATCTTCACGGACTTGCCGCGCTGGATGGCGTAGAACACCTGGCTCTTCTGAGGATACATGATCGGAACATTGCGGCGTCCCTGCTGCACATAGACAATCGCGATGACTGTGATCACAATCACGATCAGCATCGCAGCGACCAACGTCCAGCGATTCTGCTCATCCAGCCACAGCGCCCCGATGTTCGTAGGAATTTGCGAGACGATCCCTGCAAAGATTACCAGGGAGAGACCCTGACCTCGGATACCGTACTCAGAGATGAGTTCACCCAGCCAGATCGCAAACATCGTTCCTGCGGTCATGACGAGCAGAGTCGCGAGGGATTGCAGCCATAATCCCTCGGTAAAACCAAACTCGATGACCGGCTGTTGGGCGAGCGAGTTAAAAATGTTGATCTGGCCGATGGCGGAAAGCATCGCCATGGGGACAGCCAGATAGTACGTCCATTTCTCCATCCACTTGCGGCCCTCTCGCTGGTCCTCCTGCATCCGGCGCTGTAAGGCAGGAATAATCGGGACAAGCAGCTGCAGGATAATCTGGGCCGTAATATAGGGATACACGCCCATCGACAGCAGGGAAAAATTGGCAATCGTACCGCCAGAAAGCAGGTTCAAGAATCCCAGGAAGCCTCCGGTGCCGCCCTGTGCTTGAAAGAAAGCCGCCAGCGCATCACGATCCACGCCGGGTGCGGGCACGTTTGCGGCTATCCGGAAGATCATTAAGATACCCAGTGTGATGAGCAGTTTTCTCCGGATATCCTCTGATCTCCACAGAAAGCGCCAGGCAGATTGTCTCTTTTCAGGCATGTGATTACCTTCCTCTTAAATCGCGTTTAGCTAATCAACTCGACGCTGCCGCCGGCTTTTTCAATTTTCTCTTTCGCGCCGGCGCTGACACGGTGGGCGCGTACTTTGAGGGCAACGTTCATCTCACCTCGCCCGAGAACCACGACGGGGTTGCGCGGGTCTCGAAGGAGATGCGCCTTCTCCAGCGTCTCGGGAGTCACTTCGTCGCTCGCTTTGAACGCTTCAGAAAGTTGATCCAGGTTTACTTCGTTGTAAATCACCTGATTGCGAGGCGTAAAGCCCTGACCGCGCATGAACGGCAGGCGGCGGTAGAACGGTAGATTACCGCCCTGGCGATATAGGTTCCCGCCCTCGCCCGAGCGCGCACCCTGACCCTTGGTACCACGCCCGGCAGTTTTCCCCTGCCCCGCGGAAATACCGCGCCCCACGCGCTTTCGATTCTTCTTGGAGCCCGGATTGGGCACAAGATCGTGTAATTTCATCATTCCTTACCCACTCTTCCACCTGAACCAGGTGAATGATTTTCTGGATCATCCCGCGCACAGCCGGGTTATCCTTATGTTCAACAGTCTGCCGTATGCGTCGAAGACCCAGCGCGCGTACGGTTGCCTTTTGATCCTTCGTGTACCCGATGGGGCTGCGGACCAGGGTGACGCGCACAGTCTTATTGCCGGATTCCTTTTTAGGCATTTTGCTTCCTCCGTTCCCAGAACGGCAGCAGCTCGTTGACGTTCTTGCCGCGGCGAGCAGCCTCCTCCTGCGGGGACTTCAGCTGCGAGAGCGCGTCGAAGGTTGCCTGGACCACGTTCAGAACGTTCGCGCTGCCCTGGGACTTGGTCAGGATATCGCGTACGCCTGCCACTTCAAGCACCGCACGGACACCACCTGCCGCGATCACGCCCGTACCCGGAGAGGCGGGCTTGAGCATGACGCGCGCGCCGGCCACCTTGCCCAGCACTTCGTGAGGGATGGTTGTGCCCTGCAGATTGACAACGCGCATATTCTTGCGGGCGCGCTCGGAAGCCTTGCGCATGGCATCCGGAACGGCATTGGCTTTGCCGACGCCCATCGAGATGGTGCCGCGTTTGTCGCCGACCACCACGGTCACACGGAACTGAAAACGACGGCCGCCTTTTACGACCTTGGCGACGCGGGCAATCTCGATCACACGCTCTTCAAACTGATCTTGCCCTTCAAAACTTTGTTGTTCAGGATTTTCGTATGCCATTGATTACTCCACTCCTGCCTAGAACTGCAGCCCGCCTTCGCGTGCGCCGTCTGCAAGAGCCTTGATACGTCCAATATAACGATAGCCGCTGCGGTCAAAAACCACGGACTGAATACCCTTGTCTTTGGCTCGTTCGGCAACGGCTTTACCGACAACTTTCGCCTGTTCTGATTTCTTCAGCCCTTTCACTTTGTCGCGCAGCTCTTGATCCACACTCGACGCAGACACAAGAGTCCGGCCTGCCTGGTCGTCGATGACCTGCGCGTAAATCGCCGACAAACTGCGATATACGTTCAAGCGCGGGCGGGCAGCGGTGCCGGCCAGCTTTTTGCGGACACGGACATGTCGCCGCGCCCGGGCGACAGAACGAGATTTATTAGCCATGCCTACTTGGCTCCTTTCCCGGCCTTGCCGGCTTTGCGGCGAATCTTCTCATCCGCATAACGAATGCCCTTGCCGTGATAAGGCTCGGGCGGGCGCACGCGGCGGATTTCGGCTGCCGTCTGGCCAACCACTTCACGGTCATACCCAAGCACCTTGATCTGGCGGATTTTTTGATCCACTTCAAAAGCAATGCCCTCGGGTGGTTCCACCGTGATGGGATGTGAATACCCGACATGCAGCACAAGGTTTTTGCCACTGATTTCCGAGCGGTAACCGACGCCATCCACTATCAGCGCGACTTCAAAACCGGAACTGACTCCTTGGACCATATTTGCGATGAGGGCACGCGTGGTGCCGTGCAGCGCGCGTTCCGCGGGATGGTCTGACTTGCGGGTGATGACAACCTGCCCATCCTCCAGCGCGATATCGATCAGCGATGAAAATGTACGCTGCAGTTCGCCCTTCGGTCCTTTGACGTGGACATTCGAGCCTTGTACATTCACCTGCACACCGCTCGGAACTTCCACCGGTAAACGTCCAATACGAGACACTTCTACCTCCTGCCTTCTACCACACCTTGCAGATGATCTCGCCGCCTACGCCCAACTGGCGGGCGCGCGTACCTGTCATCACACCTTTGGGTGTGGAAAGAATGGCGACACCAATCCCCGAAAGCACCCAGGGGATATCCTGCTTCTTGGTATACACCCGGCGGCCAGGTTTGCTCACTCGCTCAATCCCGGAGATCACAGGGCGACGGGCGCGACGTTCGCCCACATACTTGATTTTCAGGCGCAGCACCTTCTGGCTCAATTCCTCACTTTCGACCACCTCAAACCCTTCAAGATAGCCTTCATCTTTCATGATCTTGGCGATCTCGACTTTGAGTTTCGAGCTGGGCATTGCGACGAGGGAGTGGCCAGCCATCACGCCATTTCGGATGCGGGTCAGCATATCCGCGATCGGGTCAATAATAGTCATATTCTCACCTCTACCCGGTTACCACGAAGACTTCACGACGCCGGGAATTTTGCCCTGCAGCGCCAGTTCACGGAAGCAGATGCGGCACAGACCAAAGCGGCGGATATAGCCGCGCGGGCGTCCACAGCGGACGCAGCGGTTCCGTACCTGGTTCTCATGCTTCCGTCGTGCTTCGCGATATTGCATAGATTTCTTCGCCATAATTTACGCTTCCTTCCTGCTAAACGGCATCCCAAGCATCTGCAACAGAACGCGTGCCTGATCGTCGTTTTTGGCAGTGGTTACAATTGTGACCTCCATGCCGCGCATTTTATCGATTTTGTCATACTCGATCTCTGGAAAGATCAACTGGTCGCGCAGGCCCAACGTGTAATTGCCGCGCCCGTCAAAGGCATTCGCAGAGACCCCGCGAAAATCGCGCACGCGCGGGAGGGCCGTGCTCATCAAACGGTCGAGAAAAGCCCACATGCGGTCGCCGCGCAAAGTCACTTTGGTACCGATCAGGCGCCCTTCCCGCAATTTGAAATTCGCGATGCTCTTGCGCGCCTTGGTCATGACCGGTTTTTGACCGGTGATGATCGTAAGGTCAGATGCAGCTGATTCGAGTGCCTTGGGATTATCCAGTGCCTCGCCCATGCCAATATTGACCACGATCTTTTCTATGCGCGGAACCTGCATTATGTTCTTTAGATCGAACGCTTTGCGCAGAGCCGGAACGATTTCGTTGTTATATCTTTCTTGCAATCTATTCATTACTTATTACTCCGCGGCTAGTCAATTAATGACTCACAAGTCTTACAGACGCGGCGGGCTCCATCTTCATCGCGCTGGACGGCAACGCGGGTAGGCTCGCCGCATTTCGGACATACAAGCATTACGTTCGAGATGTCGATCGCTCCCTCGAACTGAATGCGCCCTGGATTAATGTTGCGACCCGCACGACTCTGCACCTGTTTCTGATGCTTGGTGCGGACATTCACACCCTGCACAACCACACGGCGGTCATCCAGCAGAACATTGATCACTTCACCGCGCTTGCCTTTATCTTCAAGGCGCCCGCTGATCACTTCTACAGTGTCGCCTTTACGAATCTTGACTTTCATACCTGAATACTCTCCTAAACTTACAGCACTTCTGGAGCCAGTGAAACAATCTTCATAAATCCTTTTTCACGAAGCTCTCTGGCGACAGGACCAAAAATGCGAGTGCCTCTCGGGTTAACGCCATCGGCGTCCAGAATGACCGCCGCGTTATCGTCGAAGCGAATGTAAGAACCATCTTCCCGGCGCCATTCCTTGGCACAGCGGACGATGACAGCTCGCACCTTTTCGCTCTTTTTCACTGCACCTTGCGGGGTTGCAGATTTGACGGAAGCCACGACCACATCACCGATGCTGCCATACTTGCGGGTGGAACCACCCAGTACATGAATAACCAATAGCTCACGAGCGCCGGAGTTATCCGCGACCTTGAGACGAGACTCATGCTGAATCATCGCGGGCTCCTTCCTCCACGTTCTCAACATTTTCGACGTTCTCGACACTCTCGACGTTCTCGACATTCAAATCCGCTACACCGGTGTCGGCTGTACGAATTTCCTTCTTGACAATGCTTTCCACAACCCAACGCTTATCCCGTGAGATCGGGCGCGATTCGACGATTTGGACCTGGTCGCCGATCTGGCAGCCGATTTCATCGTGCGCCTTGACCCGCTTGCTCGAGTGAACGACCTTGCGGTACAGCGGGTGGCGAAATACACGTGTGATCTCGACCACAACGGTCTTTGTCATTTTGTTGCTGGTGACGACACCGGTCATGCGACGACGATTGTTCATGCTTCACCTTCTACTGTTTCAGCCGCGGCCTGCTCGCGCAGGATGGTCTGCATGCGGGCGATTTCGCGCTTCAAAATGCGCAGGCGGCTGGTATCGGTCAATTGGCCCGTCACCTGCTGGAAACGAAGTTTCATCAGCTCTTCCTGGGCATCGCTCAGCTTCGACTCGATCTCGCCCGGCTTCAGATTGCGCAGTTCATTGGGTTTCACGGACTTCATGTCTGCTCTCCTGCATCGGTTCGGGCCACGATCTTGGTCTTGATCGCAAATTTGTACTGAGCGTTCTTGAGCGCCTGTACTGCGGTTTCGGCATCCAGGCCGCCGACTTCAAACATGATGCGGCCCGGCTTGACCACAGCCACATAGTATTCGACATTTCCCTTACCGGAGCCCATCCGGGTTTCGGGTGGTTTGTGCGTATACGGCTTGGCCGGGAAGATCCGGATCCAGACCTTGCCACGGCGCTTCATTTCACGGACGATGGTTCGCCGCGCTGCTTCGATCTGCCGCGCAGTCACCCAACCCGGCTCCAGCGCCTGCAAACCGAATTCACCGAAACTTACTTCTGCGCCGCGCAAGGCTTTGCCTCTCATACGGCCGCGCATTTGCTTGCGCCACTTTACACGTTTTGGCATCAACATAATCACTACCTCTTCAAAAGACAACGGGATCCGTGGCTATTTGCTCACGTATACGCCTTCGGTTGTCTCAGCCTTTTCTTCCACTTCCGGCGTTGCTTCGCCTTTGTAGATCCACACTTTGACGCCGATCTGGCCATATGTGGTTGTGGCTTCTGCGGTGGCAAAATCCACGTTGGCTCGCAGGGTTTGCAGCGGGACGCGCCCATCGCGCAGCCAGACATCGCGCGACATTTCTGCCCCGCCCAGACGGCCGCCCACCATGATCTTGATTCCCTCGGCGCCCTGTTTCATCGCCTGTTGGATGGCGCGCTTCATGGCGCGGCGATAGGCAATCCGGCGCTCGAGCTGATCGGCAATATTTTTCGCCACCAGCACGGCATCCGTATCGGGGGAGCCGATTTCCTTGATATCAAGATCGACCTTTTTACCGACAAGCGTCTCAAGACCCTGGCGAATCTTCTTCACACCTTCACCTTTTCGACCGATCAAAATACCGGGTTTGGCGGTATGAATGGCAATCCGGATTTTTCCAGGAAAGCGCTCCACTTCGATGCGGGAAATCCCGGCTTTGCTATTCTTGATCGAATCGGGCAAATCCTTGCGAAGTTTATGAACATTAGCATTTTTGGCCGCACCGCCTTTGGAATCGACTCCCATCAGCAGGCTGCGAATGGCAAAATCCTGATGCAATTGATCACGATACTGCGAACCTTCGGCAAACCAGCGGCCTTGCCAGCCCTGATTGATGCCAAGCCGCATACCAATCGGATGAACTTTACGACCCATACTATCTCCTTCTTCTCTGGCTACGCCCCGCGCTCGCGCAAGACGACGGTAACATGTGAATTGCGGCGCAGGATCGGCTTGAAGCGTCCGCGCGCGCCGAAACGACGCCATTTGCGAGTGGGCGCTTCATCGGCAAAGATCTTGGCAACATACAGATCATCGCGGCTGACGCCAAAGTTCTCCTCCGCATTGGCTACCGCCGAGGCCAGCAGTTTGCGGACCGGGAGCGCAGCAGCCTTGGGGACGAACCGCAGCATTTCCAGCGCCTCATTCGCGTCTTTGCCCCGAACCAGATCCACAACAAGGCGAACTTTCTGGGCAGACATGGGGAGGAAGCGCAGGTGAGCTTGAATGTCGGTCATGGTTTACTCTCCTGCGCTTAGCTCGAGGTGGATCTCTCGCCGGCCATGTGCCCGCGGAACGTCCGCGTCGGGGCGAACTCGCCCAATCGATGGCCGACCATGTTCTCGGTAATATAGATCGGAACGTGACGACGTCCATCGTGCACCGCGATCGTATGTCCAACCATCTGGGGGAAGATCACACTGGCGCGACTCCATGTGCGCAGCACTTTCTTCTCGCCTTTCTGATTCATTGCTTCGATTCTCTTCAAAAGCTTGGGCTCGATAAACGGACCCTTTTTCAATGATCTTGACATATCGTTCCTCTATTTTCTCTATCGGTTCTTCTTACTGCGGCGCCGCACAATATACTGGTCGGATTTCTTGTTCCGGCGGGTCTTGTAGCCCAGGGTCGGCTTACCCCACGGGCTTTTCGGACCCGGCAGACCGATCGGCTGGCGTCCCTCGCCGCCGCCATGAGGATGGTCACGCGGGGTCATCGCCGAGCCGCGCACGGCCGGACGAATGCCCTTATGACGTTTACGGCCCGCTTTCCCAAGCTTGACGTTGCCGTGGTCAAGATTTCCGATCTGACCGACAGTCGCGTAACACACTTGCCGGATCAGGCGAACTTCGCCCGAGGGCATACGGACCTGCGCAAAATCGCCTTCCTTTGCGAGCAGCTGGGCCGCGCCGCCGGCCGAACGGACAAGCTGACCACCGCGCCCTTCCTTGAACTCGATATTGTGGATCATCGTGCCGACCGGGATATTCGCAATCGGGAGTGCATTCCCTGAGCGGATCTCAGCCCTTGCGCCGGCCATGACCGTATCGCCGACTTTGAGATCGACCGGGGCGACGATGTAGCGCTTCTCACCGTCTGCATAGTGCAGCAGGGCAAGGCGGGCTGTGCGGTTCGGGTCATACTCGATCGCGGCGACCTTCGCCGGGATATCGCGCTTGTCGCGCTTGAAATCCACGATCCGGATGAAGCGGCGGTGCCCGCCGCCACGGTGTCGGACTGTGACACGCCCGTACGTATTGCGCCCGCCGCTCTTGCGCAGAGGCAGAAGCAGTGAACGCTCCGGTTTAGACTTGGTAATCTCTTCAAAGGTATGTCCGGTCATCCCACGAGTGCCCGGCGTTACCGGTTTGTATTTTTTTACAGCCATTACGACACCCCTTCAAAGATTTGAAGTGTTTGTCCCTCGGCCAGGGTAACGATGGCCTTCTTATAGGCGGGCTTGCGGACCAGCAAGCGTCGACTGCGAAGACGGCGACCGCGTTTGGCCGGGGAATTGATGATATTCACGCGCACAACATCCACATCATAGAGCGTTTCAATTGCGTCTTTCACCTGCTGGCGCGTGGCCTTATCGGCGACAATAAATGAATATTGATTTAATCTGCCGGACTGGTAACTGGATTTTTCAGTCACCAGTGGGCGGCGGAGGACTTCGTAAATCGTCGTCATCTCGTGCTCCTATCCCAGGTGCGCCACCAGGGCATCCAATGTCTTGACCGGCAGCACCAGCTTGTCATAGCTGAACAAGTCACGAATATTCAGATAACTTGCCAGCAGAACCTTCGTATCGGTAAGATTATCCGTCGAGCGCGTGACCAGTTCGTAGGCCTGATCCTTCTCAGGGAGAATGACAAGCACAGTTGCATTGCCCGCGAGCCTGTTCAGCACCTCTGCCATCAGACGGGTCTTTGGTTCGTCAAGATTTAAGTCTTCGACCACGACCACACCCGCATCGGCTGCTTTGGCCGACAGCGCCGAGCGGAGCGCGGCCTGGCGCATTTTTTTCGGCATGCGCTGTTCGTAGCTGCGCGGATGGGGTGTGTGGATGCGACCGCCGCCCACCCACTGGGCAGCCCGGCGTGAACCCTGACGGGCGCGGCCGGTCCCTTTCTGCTTCCACGGCTTTGCGCCACCGCCGGAAACTTCACTGCGTACTTTCGTCTCGTGAGTGCCTTGCCGGGCGTTCGCCATCTGGCGGGTATAGGCCTGATGCATCAAATCGATATTAATCGGGGCTTCAAAGATCGCCGAGGGAAGTTCCACCTCACGAAGCTTCTCGCCTTTTATGTTCAGAACATCTACTTTCATGGTTACCTGTCCAATTCCTCAGCGGTTACTGCTTCCGAGCTTCTTTGATGACAACCAGGCCGCCTTTGCCTCCGGGCACCGCACCATGGACACCCAGCAAGTTACGCTCAGGGTCCACGAGCACGACCTTCAGGGCCTGGACCGTCACCCGCTCATTGCCCATGTGACCGGCGCCGCGTGAGTTCTTGAACACACGTCCGGGCGTCGTTCCGGAAGAACGCGAACCAGGCGCGCGAAGGCGGTCAGATTGGCCGTGGGTCTTCTTTCCACCTTTGAAATGATGGCGTTTTACCGCTCCGGCAAATCCTTTGCCCTTGCTCGTGCCAACCACATCGACGTGCTCACCGACGGCAAAGACATCGACCGTCAGCCTGTCACCGACGTTGGCAGCTTCTTTGGAGCGGAATTCGCGCAAGATACGCAGAGGAGGCAAATCATTTGCCTTCAAATGTCCCAGCTCGCCGGACGCCAATTTCTTCGGATGGACTTCACCGAAGCCAACCTGGATTGCGGCATACCCATCCCGCTCCTGATTGCGGACCTGGGTAACGTAACATGGCCCAGCTTCGATGATCGTCACAGGATACGCGACGCCTTGCTCATCGAAGATCTGGGTCATGCCGATCTTCTTTCCAATAAGCCCTTTTAACATGCTCTGTTTTCTCCTTCAAAGAATTTAGTGAGACTGTCAGCCGGGGCTTCGGCTGCATCATCTCCGGGCAGCGCAGTAAACAGTCTGGCGGGACGCGCAGTATTTTGTAGTCCCGGTTCGTACCGTTCTTGCGCTGTCGAAATTAGAGAGTAGAGAAAATGACACAGTCTCTACTCTCCAGTAACGACCAATTAGATTTTTATCTCGATATCCACACCCGCCGGCAAGTTCAACCGCATCAGCATATCGATTGTCTTCGAGTCCGGATCGAGGACGTCGATCAAACGATTATGCGTGCGAATTTCATAATGCTCATGCGAGTCTTTATCGATAAATGTCGAACGTCGTATTGTAAACCGTTCGAGCTTTGTTGGCAAGGGTACGGGCCCAACGACATGAGCGCCACTGCGTTCGGCGGTCTCAACAATTCGTTTGGCAGACTGATCAAGAACTCGATGATCGTAGGCTTTGAGCCGGATGCGGATCTTTTGTTTGGTCATGCATGCACCTATTCCAAAATTTTGGTAACGACGCCGGCGCCGACGGTCAGGCCGCCTTCGCGGATGGCGAACTTGGAGCCCTGCTCGAGTGCGACCGGCACGATCAGCTCGACCGTCAGGTTGACGTCATCCCCCGGCATGACCATCTCGACCCCATCCGGCAAGGTGATGTTCCCGGTCACATCCATCGTCCGGATGTAGAACTGCGGCCGGTAGCCGGTGAAGAAGGCCTTGTGCCGCCCCCCCTCCTCTTTCTTCAACACGTACACCTGGGCCAGGAACTTCTGGTGCGGCGTCACGCTCCCAGGCTTGGCCAACACCTGCCCCCGCTCAACATCATCCCGCTCGATGCCCCTCAGCAGGATCCCGGCGTTGTCGCCCGCACGCACCTCGTCCAGTTCCTTGTGGAACATCTCCGTGCCCGTGATGACCGAGCTCTTCGTCGCCCGCAAGCCCACGATCTCGACCGGGTCGCCTTTCTTGGCCACCCCGCGATCCACGCGCCCCGTCACCACCGTCCCACGCCCCTTGATCGAGAACACATCCTCGATCGCCATCATGAACGGCTTGTCGATCTCACGCTTCGGCTCCGGAATGTACTCGTCGATCACCCGCAAGAGCTCCCGGATGCTCTCGTACTCCGGCGCATTCGGATCCGTGCTGGCACTGTCCAACGCTTCCTTCGCACTGCCGCGCACGATCGGCGTCGTGTCCCCCGGAAACCCATAGCTGTTCAACAGCTCCCGCAGCTCCAGTTCCACCAGCTCCAACAGCTCCGGATCGTTCATCTGATCCACTTTGTTCAGGTACACCACAATACTCGGCACTTCCACCTGCCGCGCCAAGAGCACATGCTCCCGCGTCTGCGGCATCGGCCCATCCGGCGCCGCCACCACCAGGATCGCCCCGTCCACCTGCGCCGCCCCCGTGATCATGTTCTTGATGTAGTCCCGGTGTCCCGGCATGTCCACGTGCGCATAGTGCCGCTTGTCCGTCTGGTATTCCACGTGCGCAATGTTGATCGTGATCCCGCGCGCTTTCTCCTCCGGCGCATTGTCAATCTGATCATAGGCTTTGAACTCCGCCTTCCCCATCAGCTGACTCACCTTCGTGATCGCCGCCGTCAAGGTCGTCTTCCCATGATCAATGTGCCCCATCGTCCCTACGTTCAGATGCGGCTTGCTCCTGTCATACTTCGCCTTCGCCAT
>DASTFG010000171.1:0-3849 GCA_035708785.1 Anaerolineales bacterium | reverse complement strand
TTATGGTTGCATTTTCGATAAAAAAAAGGCGTATTGCATTATGGTAAGATAACTCAATTCCTGTTATCAAGATCCCCGCATGTACCGAATCGAATCATTCCTGAGCACTCGTCTGTTTGTATCGCCCCAATTGGTTGGGAGACAGCTTTACTTCATAAGCAATATTTCTGGACGTCTCAGCCTGTATAGCATGAAATACGGCGGAAGTGTACCGGAGCCGCTCTTACCACCGCATATTGCGCTGCAAAACCCTCCTCTGCTCGGCGGATATTCGTTCCACGGTTTTCCAAGGCTTGGCACAATCTTAGTTATGATTGACAGGGACGGCGACGAAAACTACCAGCCCATGCTTATCCCTATGGATGGCGGTTTCCCAGAGCCGGCATTCGACAACTTCTTCGTGAATCATCGTGTGCATCTGGTCGATTACGACGATAAGGAAAACATCGTCTATTTCAATGCAGAACGCCGCGACAAATCCTTGTACGAGATTTATCAGGGTAGCCTGTCCACTGGGCGGTTGACTAAAATCTACCAGACTGAGTTTGGCCTCTACGCGACGGAATTTGGTAACTGGACAGGTAGCCGTAGTGAAGATAATCGGCGCGTACTGATAAGCGAAGGCTATGCGGTGGGTGATAATGTGCTCTTCCTTTTTGAAAATGGTAAGAAAAAAGCCGTTTTTGGTAAGCCCCTTGAGGAGCGAGCTGAAGGCGAAAACTTTCCCCTCAATGGCCTGACAGCGAGCGCGCAGACATCGAGTGGGCGGGGCATTCTATTGGTCAATGCAGTCCTCGATGACCAGTACAGCTTAGGATATCTTGAGCTGTCCAGGCCAAGCGAATTAAAGCCAGTGGAGTTGAAGGGGGTAGTGCATACGGGCCACGGTGAGATGACCGTTTTGGAACATCTGACAGGTAGCCGTTATCTCGTTGGCTTCAACATTGACGGTTGTTCCTGGCTATACGAGGGCTATCTCGACGAAGATAAGCGCTGTATGAATCTGAAATTCGCGCTGGTTGGGCCGAAACCATTGTACGGCGGTGTTCTCCAACATCATCACTACGATCAAGAGGAGAACCAGTACGTTATTTCTTTCTCCACCGCTACCTCTCCTTCACAGATTTACACCATCGAAGGCAGGAAGCGCGACCGCCTCACCGTGCACACGAACGAAAAGATCCTAGGCATCCCGCAGGAGGTGCTCTCGAAGGGAGAAGATGCCTCGTATATTTCCTTCGATGGACTCAGGGTTTCCGCACGCTTATATCTGCCGGCCGAGTCGCTCGGTTTCAAGGGCCAGCGCCCGCTGGTCTATTATGTACATGGTGGGCCGCAGTCACAGGAGCGGCCGGATTTCACATGGTTCTCCATGCCTCTGATTCAGTTCCTGACACTGCGCGGTTTTGCCGTTTTCGTCCCCAATGTGCGCGGCAGCAGTGGCTACGGTCTCGAATACATGAAACACGTGGATTGTGACTGGGGCGGGAAGGACCGCTTGGACCACGTGCACGCTATGCGCGAAGTCCTCCCTCAAGATACGCGTCTGGACGTTAGCCGGACGGGACTGGTAGGGCGCTCATACGGTGGTTATATGACCCTCACCTTGGCAGGTCGCCATCCAAACTTGTGGTCTGCCGCGTGTGATATGTTCGGCCCCTACGACCTTCTCACATTCTCTGAGCGTATTCCAGCGACGTGGAAGCCTCATTTCCGGATGACAATCGGTGATCCTGATAAACCTGAGGGGAGTGAATTCCTGGTAGAGCGGTCCCCACGTTCTTATCTAGAAAACCTAGCCTGCCCGATGCTGGTGATTCAGGGGCGGAATGATCCCCGCGTCGTGGCTGCTGAATCAGAAGACCTCGTGGACGAGCTACGCCAGAAGGGCAAGGATATCGAGCTGCTAATTTTTGAGGATGAAGGCCACGATGTGTTGAAATATGAGAATCGTGTGCGCTGCTATAGCGCGATCACGAACTTCTTCGCTGAACACCTGAAGCTCAAGTCGTTCTGAGGTCTTGTTGTCTCATCGTTGGCTTGCCGGATTGGGGTATGCCCAGGCATGATGGCTTGAGCACTGGCCATGACACCTCCAGTCCTTCAACCACCTGGACATGCTGGCAGTTAAGAAAGAGATGATGAAATCCTATCGCAAAGAACTTTGGTTCCATATCCCGTCCCGCCGCGGCTTTGTCAACATCACCTCCCAAGTGGAGGAAGCCGTGCGCGACAGCGGGATCAAAGAGGGGATGGTTTTGGTAAATGCCATGCACATCACTGCATCGGTCTTCATCAACGATGATGAGCATGGACTACACCGGGATTACGAAAAATGGCTCGAGCGACTGGCGCCACATGAACCGGTCGACCAGTATCGCCACAACGATACGGGCGAAGATAACGCCGACGCGCACATGAAGCGGCAGATCATGGGTCGCGAAGTCGTAGTCGCGATCACGGACGGGGCTCTCGATTTTGGTCCTTGGGAGCAGATCTTCTACGGGGAGTTCGATGGCCGGCGCAGGAAGCGTGTGCTGGTGAAGATTATCGGGGAATGACCGGGGATATCACAAAGGGCTCATCTTCATGGACTCTGGGATCGGCACGTCCAGCAATTTCAGCACGGTCGGCGCGATCTGAAGGTGGGAGACTGTTTCACTCGTATCCCCGCTCCCCTGGCCATCCGGCCGGATCAGAAACAACGGCACTTCGCGCTGCTCGGGCGTGGTCCCGCCGTGGGCACCGTCTGCATTGATGCCGTGATCCCCGGTGATAAAGATGGTGTACCCGCGCGCTTTCCATTCCAGGATCAAAGGCGCAAGGATCGCATCCTGTTTGATGGCCTGATTGCGATATTCGCTTGAATCGGATCCATAGGTCTCGCCATGGTAGTCCATGCCCATGGGATGGATGAGCAAATAATCGGGGGAGAATCTCCGTACAAGTAAGGCCGCGCTGGTGAACACTTCTACATCGGGATATTCATCCTCGGTGTAAAAGCGTCCGTGCTGGATGGACAATTTCTCATCATCCAATTCCTTGTCGTCGATCCGATCGAACGGTACGCGGTTATATAGCTCGGAGAACCAATAATACGCCGCCGCGGCAGTCACCTTGCCCGCCTCTGCCGCACATTGAAAGATATTCGGCATGATCGAGCGCCGGACGATCGAGTTCGCGACGATGCCATGCTCGCTGGATGGCACTCCTGTGTGGATTGTTTCATACATGGGACGCGACATGCTGGGCAGCTCACCGATGATCTTATAGAGGCTCGCCTGTTTTGTCTCCACCAGGTGCCCCATAAATCCCATATTCGGCCGTGCAACGTCATAACGCAGGGCGTCAGACAAGACGAGGATGACTTTGTTCATAGGAATTACCCAAAGCCTTTCGCTTTAGGCGAAAGGATAGCGAACGCATCAAAAGTTCGCTGCCTTATGATGATTTCTTTTATCAGGAAATTGCATTTCCAGGGTAACTATAAGGAACGTCGGCAGCCTGTATATGATGATCAGAAGCAGTGACGCTGGTTCTCATCAATAAAGCTCACGCTTTCGGCACATGGCCATTCGATCTGGCTTCATCCAGGACCAGGACCGCTTCACGAGAGCAGGTGACCTGTTCTTTATCGCCGATCTTCGGCAACTCCAGGTAGGGATTGTTGAACGTATCCATGTTGAATCTGGTATTGCCGATCATGATTTGAATACGAACAACGGAACCGAGAAAGGTGATATTCTCGATCGTACAATCCAGTACGTTGTCCTTCTTTTGTTCGGAGGCAAAGCTGAGGCGCTCGGGGCGGATCGACATCAGGACCTTATCGCCCTTCCTTTTATCTTT
>DASTFG010000170.1:0-4705 GCA_035708785.1 Anaerolineales bacterium | reverse complement strand
ATCGCAAACAGGGTGATGCTTGCCCCGATCCCGACAAACCAGATGTGGCTGATCGGATCGAAATGTATGCGGCTTCTTTCTGTGAAGAGGTAATAGCCACCGTAAAAGAAGCCTGTGAAGGTGGCCATCACATCTCCGATGCCGAAGCGGGGATGGAGGATGAAGTCTGTGCCCATAATCAGCGCCGCGCCGATCAGCGTCAGCCCCAGCCCGCGCCAAAAAGCCGGGCTCAGCTGTTTCCGAAGGATCAGCCATGTACCCAACGCAACCCACAGCGGAGCGGTGTTGCCAAGCAGGGTGGCGTTGGCCGCAGTCGTATAAGACAGGGATGATGTCCATAAGGCGAGGTCACAGGCCGTGAATACACCCGCCAGCAGCGGAAACGAAACTGCCCAGGATCTCATGGGTGGGTTCTCTTTTGCACGTGGCACGAAGAACGGCAGGAGCAAGAAGATCGAAAAGAAAAGACGGTAGAACGCCGTGACCGGCCCGGGCGCGTCTGCCCAGCGAACGAACATGGCAGAAAAGCTGAGCGCGAGCACGCCTACGCCCAGCGCGAGGTAGGCAAGTAGCGATTTGTTCTGGGTCATAAAGATTGGGGTGATGCGGAATATGGGATTCTATTGGACTTGCAGGAGATCGAGGAGCGCGGGAAGCTCGGACAGCGAGGTCAGGCTCGCGTCCGGCTGGACAGGCGGCTGGTTCTCGGTCCGATCTCCGGAGCGACGATTGATCCAAATCCCGTACAACCCCGCATTTTTTGCGCCGCGTATATCGGCTTCCAGGTCATCGCCAACCATGGCTGCTTCCGAGGGGAGGAAATACCAGTTCGAGAGCGCCAATTCGAAAATGCGCGGATGCGGCTTTCGGTAACTACAGGCCGCCGATGTCAGAATGAAGTCAAAAAAAGAAGCAATGCCGAAGCGCTTGGCAAGCTGCTGCACATCCTGATCATCGCCGGCGTTCGAAATCAATCCAAGACGGTAACCGTCCGCTTCCAGCTTCTTCAAAGTGGGCAGGGTGTCGTCTTCGAGGACCCAGTTGGTTTGCGTAACTGCGAACAGCCGGTCCAACGCGCCGCGGACAACGCGATCGGGCACATTCTCGTAGCCCTTATCTGCGAGCACATCCCGCAACACAAATGCGTAGGGAGTTTCCAGCAAGTCTTTGTCGCGCTGCTGGAAATACTTCTTGAGCCGGCGGCGGAATTCCAAGGGGAAAGTGGATAAGTTGAGCTCCATGCCCTCATCGCGCAAGTAGGTGGTCAGGGCCTCATCGGCCCGGGCGGTAATGGACTGCCAGGAACCGCGATCGTACATGAGCGTGCCGCCCAGGTCAAAGATGACTGCGCGCAAAAAATTCCGGGACATGATGGCGTGGTTTCTACTATTCTACAAGTTCCAAGATGCTTTGCTGGCAAAATGTATCACATCCTGAGATTCGGTTCAACACGAGTTTCTCTATATTGCCTTTGGACCTAATGGGAGTCCGGATGGGCGCATTCAAAAAGTAATATTCCAGCCCGGGCTTTAGATCTGTGAGAACGGGCACCCGGATCTCCTCGACCAGGATCTGGTCGCGATCGCGCACATAATTTGAGAATAGTCGATGCGGTGTGAGTGTGTGGGAAGTCTCGGACGAGTACTGGTCTGCCGCTGCCTGCATGTAGAGTAAATCGTATATGATCTCCTGATTGCTGGCAACCATCGTTCCGAGATCAAACTGGTCGACCGCTGGAAAAACCTGTGCGGCCGTATGGGGGATGATATGCCGCTCATCCACGAAGGCGCAGAAGACGCCATCTTCATTCAGGTGTGATCTATACAGATGCAGCATTTCGACGGAGTATAAGTTATTATGCCCGGTGGAGTGCCATCTGAGCGGATCTGCAAAGATGAGATCGAATTTTTCGTCCGGGTTGGCATACAGGTAACGCCGGGCATCATTGACAATGTAGTGCACGCGCGGGTCATCGAAAATCTCCCGGCTGAATCCAATACTTTCGCTCAGGAGATCATCGAGCCCTGCCATAATCTCGACGATCACGATTTCCCTCGCGCTCTGCATGCTTTGGAAGAAATGCGCTGCAACCCCTCCGCCCATGCCAACGACCAGGATGCGCTTCGGCTGGCTGGCGCCGGCGCACATCAAAGCGCGGCTCTCATACGTCAAGTCGGATGGATAGAGGCTGTTGATTTCACCGCCAATCCAAAGCATATGGGGGGCCTGTGTTACCGGATCGATCGTGAAAGCCAAGACACTGTCGCTGGTTTCCAGCAGGATGGATTGATTCCCCGTCCCTGTTTTGAAAAGCCTGGCGTAAAGCTGGCCTTTACCGGGGAGCATGAAGAGGGTCAGGACCAAGGCTCCGATCAAGGAAACAGATACCGGGTCCAGCTGGAGGCGATTTGTATTCTTATATTTTGATGCGAAGTGGAGGATTGGAAAAGTGAGCCCGAGCAGCACCAGCGTTTTATACGTCGATTCTGAGCTAAGGCGCGGCAGCATCCAGAAACTGATGAAGAGACTGCCAAAAATTGAGCCTGCGATGTTGGCCAGATGGATATCGCCTACTCTCCTCCCCGCAACCTCGGGACTACTCACAGCAATCCGGTCCAGTACCGGCAAGCCGCCGCCCAGGATAAAACTTGCTGGAAAAACCATCAGAAGAATCGGCAGGAAGTAATCTACCAGGCTGGTTAAGGCAAGACGCTTCGAGAAGAGGAATGTCCCCTCGACTCTAGTGAAAGGCTGGCTGGGCCTCTGCATCTCGAAAAAATCTCCCAGCCACGGCGGCCAGCCGGCGCTCAAGCCGGTCCAGAAGAATAGAAGAACGAAGGCCGCTGTCAGCCCGCCCGCTACCTCAATCTTCCAGAAGAGTTTTTCGGGCTCGCCTGCTCTATCGGCGCGGCGGCCCCAGAAATAACCTCCCAGTGCCAGCCCCGACAGGAAGATAAAGAGAATGGAAGGAAAGCCATAGGACGAGTTTTTGTTGATCACATACAATATCCTGATCCACACCATTTCGAAGCCGAGGCCGATAAAGCCAACCAGAAAGGATGCAAATAGGATCTGGCGGTAACTCCAGTTGCCGGTAGTTGTTATCGTGTTCTGTTTTTCTTGCTCAGCTGCATGCCTGGTGCCAATCCACTCTGCAAAAACGATTGCGATCAGGGCAACACCCACGTTGAGGAACGCGGCGACGAACACGGTGCCGTTGAACCCAAAGCTCGCAATCAAAATGTAGCCCGCAAGCAGCGATCCCGTCGCGGCTCCCAGTGTGTTGATTCCATATAACAGGCCGATGACTTGCCCCGAGGTTTCCACTCGATCCACGAACGATTGAATGAGCAGAGGCAAAGTCATGCCCATCAATAAAGTGGGAATGAGCAGGATGATAAAGCTCAACAGAAAGACCCATATGTATGGAGCGCCGGCTGTTTGCTGGCCAACCCAATTGATAATCCCAGTGCTGAAGAATCCGAAAATGCCAATAGCGGCTTCGATCAAACCATAGATCAGGACGGGCCGTTTAAGCTTTTGTGCGATGTGCCCACCCAGCAGGGAGCCGAGCCCAAGCCCACACATGTAAGAGGCGACGATCAGCGTAATGGACGTCATGGTGACACCAAAATACAGCTCGAGCAGGCGTTCCCACGCAATTTCGTAGATCAACCCCGCGGCACCCGATAAGAAAAAAAGCAAGGTTACGAAAAGTAGCCTTGCGGTCGAAAGAAATCTATGTTGACTGAGTTTCGTTGCGGAAGTCCCGAGGAGCGACACGGCTGCGTGATGTAGGATCGAGGCTCAGATAGATAGGGCGGCTACATGCCGTGCGGTTCTGCGGTCAGTGGTTTCTGGGGTAGAGTTGTGACCAATACCTTATCCACACGGTGGCCATCCATATCGATGACCTCAAACCTTAGGCCCTCCCACTCAAAGTGATCGGCAGCCTGGGGAACCCGCCCGAGCGATACCATCACAAATCCACTCAAGGTCTCATATTCGTCTTCGTGAGGCAGGACAGGCAGGTCAAAGATCTCCTTGAAATCATCGGCCTCCAGCCGTCCGTCCAGCAGCCACGAGCCGTCCTGGCGCTGGGTGGCTTGCGGCTCTTCGATCTCGATCTGGCCGACGATCTCCTCCAGCACGTCCGTGATGGTTAGCAATCCCTGCAGGCTGCCGAACTCATCGATGATCAGCAGCATCTCGGTGCCTTTTTCCTTGAATATTTCCAGTGCCCGGGAGGCCATCATCGTTTCCGGGATGTAGAAGGCGGGCCTGAGCAGATCCTTGAGCCTGATTTTTTCCCCCCCAAGGCTCGGTACCAGCAGGTCGCGCGCCTTGACGATCCCCAGGATTGAATCCAGTGAGCCCTGGCGGACCGGGAAACGGGAATACTCGCTTTGAGCGATCTTGGCGCGGATCTCCTCAACCGAATCGTCTATATCCAGCCAGACGATATCGGTGCGCGGAGTCATGAGGGAGTAGACGCGCTGGTCGCCGAGGCTGAACACCCCCTCGACCATATCGTGTTCGGCCGTCTCGAATACCCCTGCCTCGGTTCCCTGATCGATGAGCAGCTGGATCTCTTCTTCTGTCACAGGGGGCTCGTTTCCGGGCTTGACCCCCAGCAGCCGCAAGACGAAGTCTGTTACCCGTCCCAACAGCCAGACAAATGGGGCAAATAATTTCGAAACCAAAC
>DASTFG010000169.1:0-5050 GCA_035708785.1 Anaerolineales bacterium | reverse complement strand
GGCGACTCGGTAGATGAACTGGAGCCTCTTCTTGAAGTCAACACCGACAAAGTGGATACCGAAATCCCGGCGCCTGCCTCCGGGACGGTATTGAAGATCGTCGCAGAAGAGGGTGCCCCTGCAAAAGTGGGGGAGGTTCTGGCGTTTATCGGCAAACCTGGGGAGTCCGTTGAGAGTTCTTCTACAGCAGCTGCCGCAACAAAAACAGAGTCAAGGGGCGAACGTCAAACGTCGGCTCCCTCTCAGCCTGAGACTCTTGACGCTCGACCTTCGACAAAACAAGAGGTTGGCTTCATCTCCCCTGTTGTTGCAAAGATCGCGGCGGAGCACGGGGTGAATTTACAGGATGTGCAGGGGACCGGCTTGAATGGACGGATTACGAAAAACGATGTTTTGAACTTTATCGAAAGTGGAAAGTCCACCGCTCCTCAGCCCGCACAACCGGCTGCGCCTGCGGCCACTCCGCTTGCTGATGACCGGCTCATCAAACATACGGTCATCAGAAAACAGATCGCCGAGCATATGGTCATGTCCAAGCATACATCCCCGCACGTATTGACCGTAATGGAAGCGGACATGTCCCGCGTGGTAAAGCATCGCTCCATCAATAAAGAGAGTCTCGGGCGCGATGGGGTGAATCTTACTTTCACAGCGTATTTCATGATGGCCATTGTCGCGGGGTTGAAGGCGTACCCAAATGTCAATTCCTCATGGACCGACGAAGGCATTCTTATGCATAAGGCTGTCAACATCGGCATGGCGACATCGCTTGGCGAAGAAGGATTAATTGTGCCGGTGATCAAGGGAGCGGATAATCTGTCGCTTTTGGCGATGGCACGAGCTGTCAACGATCTGGCAAATCGGGCGCGGTCGAAGAAACTCCAGCCGGATGAAGTCAAGGGCGGGACGTTTACCCTCACCAACCACGGCACGAGCGGATCCCTCTTTGCCTTCCCCGTCATCAACCAGCCTCAGTCTGGAATCCTGGGCGTGGGTGCGATGCAAAAACGAGTAGTGGTCATCGATGATGCGATTGCCATCCGCCCGATGATCTACCTGTCATTTGTGTTCGATCACCGCATTTTGGACGGCGCATCCGCAGATGCCTTTTTGATGAAAGTCAAAGAGACGTTGGAGAATTGGGCATAGAGGAAATGGAACAGGATCACGCCGACGTTAAGATTCATCCGCCGGTGCTGTTCATCATACATATTTTCATGGCCTTTCTCCTGAACCGGATCTTGCCACTGCCCTTTGCTTTTCCGAAAATTCTGGTGGGGGTAGGCTATCTCCTTATTCTCGCAGGTCTGGGACTTGCGGTCAGCGCGGTGGGGCAGTTCATGAAGGCACATACAACGCTCGATCCGCACGGCTCGGTCACGAAAATCGTCAGCAGTGGACCATACCGATTTTCACGCAATCCAATCTATCTGGGCTTGGTCTGCCTGCTCGCCGGCTTTCCATTCATATTCGGAAGTTACTGGGGACTGGTCTTGAGTCCAGTATTTATGCTGTCTCTCTATCAACTTGTTATAAAATATGAAGAGGCCTATCTGCAGGCAAAGTTCCGGGATGTTTATACCGGCTACAGATCCCGCGTGCGACGGTGGTTATAGTCTGGACAGCGATGGGGGCACCTCACCCTTTTTATTTGGCTCGAAATAGAACATATATTCTGATATAATATCCTCCAAGCCTCATGAGGAGCCCATGTTCAATCAAAAATCGGAAATCCAATTGCAAGTGAATGGCAAGACGGCAAACGCCTATCTGGCAGCGCCGGAAAAAGGTGGCCCTGGTGTATTGGTCCTGCACGCCTGGTGGGGCCTTAAGCCCTTCTTCAAAGAAGTGTGCGACCAGCTCGCGGAGCAAGGCTTTACTGCGCTTGCACCGGATATGTACCAGGGACGAATCGCGAACACGGTCGATGAAGCAAAGGCCCTATTGGAGCAACGCGATTCTGAATTGATGGGTGAAACTGTGAAAGCCGCGAAAGAGTATCTGGTTTCACTGAATCCAGGCAAGCCAGTTGGGGTATTAGGCTTTTCGATGGGCGCGTCCTGGGCAATAATCGTTGCTGCAAATGAGCCGGATGTCACCGCCGCGGTGCTGTTTTATGGATCGGGAGGCGTGGACTTCACGCCCGTCAAGGCCAAGGTCCTCGGTCATTATGTGGAAGAAGACGAGTGGGAGCCACTTGATGAAGTCAAAGCCATGGAAAAGGACATGAAAGCCGCGGGCGTGGATGCGACGCTTCACTTCTATCCGAAAGTGGGTCACTGGTTCGTGGAACAAGATCGCCCGGAATATGATCCTGAATCCGCGAAACTGGCATGGGACCGAACGTTTGACTTTTTGAAGAAAAATCTCTAGCACATCGTTGTTTTAGATGCTGCGCTGTGAGTTGCGGCGAAGTGGCTCCTACAGCGCCATGTGAAAGGGTTAAGGGTATAATCTTCTTAACCCTTTTTACATTTAAGGAGAATATTCTCGATGGCAGAAAATTTTGATGTCGTTGTGATCGGCGCAGGCCCGGCGGGCTATGTCGCCGCGATCCGCGCCGCGCAGCTCAAACAAAAGGTGGCGATCGTCGATAAGCAATGGCTCGGCGGCGTTTGTCTGAATGTTGGATGCATCCCGTCAAAGTCGTTGTTGAGGAACGCTGATATCGCCCACACGCTCCGTGAACGCGGTAAGGAATTTGGATTTTCTTTTGATAATTTGAAGCTGGATTTCGGCGTAGCCGTGAAGCGCTCGCGCCAGGTCTCAGACCGCCTGGTCAAAGGCGTTGGATTCCTGATGCGCAAGAACAACATCGCCGTCTTGATGGGAGAAGCGCATCTGACAAACCCGACAACTGTTTCCGTCAAGGACAAGGATGGCAAGACGACAGAGTTAAATGCCAAGAACATTATCGTGGCGACAGGCGCGAGCGCGATCGTCCCGGGCGGCTGGACAGTCGATGGAGAAAAGGTCGTCACTTATCTTGAAGCCATCCTGCAGGAAAAATTACCAAAGTCGGTGATCGTGATCGGCTCCGGCGCCATCGGTGTTGAGTTCGCAACGGTATGGAATTCTTACGGTGTGGATGTCACCATCGTCGAAATGCTTCCCCGTCTCGTCCCCTTGGAAGATGAGGAAGTATCCAAAGATTTGAAGAAGGAGTTCGAAAAACGCGGAATTAAATGCTTGGTCAGCAACAAAGTTGAGTCGGTCGAGACGACCAAGTCAGGCGTAAAAGTAAAAGTATCGTCAGAGGGAAAAGATACGACACTGGAGGCGGATCAGGCCCTGGTCGCGATCGGGTTCCGTCCCAACTCAAAGGGGCTGGGACTCGAGGAGGCCGGGGTCAAGCTCAGCGAGCGCGGTTTCGTCGAGATCAATGACAAGATGCAGACGAATGTCCCAAGCATCTGGGCCATCGGCGATGTAACAGGCAAGTTGATGCTGGCGCATGTCGGCTCTGCGATGGGCATTGTCGCTGCGGAGAATATCGCCGGGGCAGAGACCATCACGCTCGATTATGAAATGATGCCGCGCGCGACCTTTTCACACCCGCAGGTTGCCTCGTTCGGCCTCACCGAAGCACAGGCGAAGGAACGCGGCTACGAGATCAAGGTGGGACGATTTCCCTTCCAGCCGAACGGCAAGGCGTTAGGGCTTGGCGATTATGCAGGCTGGGTCAAGATCGTGACGGATGCGAAGTACGGCGAGATTCTGGGGGCGCATATGATCGGCCCGGAAGTGACCGAACTACTCCCCGAATTGACCCTGGCGCAGATGATGGAGCTGACCCCGCATGAGATTGCGCGCAACGTGCACGCCCACCCGACGTTAAGCGAGGTCATTATGGAGGCCGCGCACGCAGCGGAAGGGAGCCCAATACATATTTAGGTCTCAGGCGAAAGCAGCGAAATCGGCTCCGCCAAATTCTGCGGGGCCGATTTATATTCTCAGGATGGGTCGCGGCTGTGCCTTAGCGATGCGATGCCAAGGGAACGGGAACTCAGAGCGGGCGAATGGGGTCTTATGGGTATAATATCGCTCCAAGTTTCTTTCAATGATAGAATAGTCAGTGTTTTTTAACACAATTGGGCCGGAGGCATTATGAAGGATCCATCCAAGACGACACCGAGGGGGACCCCACCGTTGCCATCCCGAAATGGAAGAAAAATATCGCAGCGGGGCCTGCTGAGCCTTGCCATGATGCTCTCAAGCATCGGTGCCTTGACCTTTGCGCTCCTCGGGGGCGCAAGGCTGATCCTGGATATCTTCAGCATTGGTTTGGCGAATTCCCTCAATGGCCTGAGCACGAAAGCCCTCGTGATCGGGCTGGCGTATATTGTTGGCTGGCTGGCAGCCATGGTCGCAATCCGGGTGTACAGCAATCTGATCCTGCCGATCATCATCAACTTTTTTACCTGGGGCTGCCTGGTGGGGGTGTGTGTACTTTATTTACTGGTTCTGCAAAGATTGTATATGCAAGGTTACGACATGCTGCACTACTGGGCTTACCTGATGATCGTTGCGGCCGGGCTGTTCGCGATGGTTGGGCTTCACCTAGTCATTGAAGGTCACGATCTCAGGCCGTTTTCTATTCCGTTGCTCATCATTGCTCTGATCCACCTGGGCTTGATCGTCTTTCGCTATGTGTTTACCGAGACGGCAAACCCCGCTTATCTGTGGAGAGATCTATTGTTCTTCCTGGTCATGGCGGTTTTTTCATACTACATGCTGGCACATGTAGGTTTACTCGCGCCTCTGCGCACACAGATAACGAACTACTTTGACAGGAATAGCAAGGCGATCCGGACTGAAGATTAATCTGCACCCGTTTAGTAGAGACTCCCGAGGTGCTGCTGGCTTCGGGAGTTTTTGTCTTTATCGCAAAGGATCTCGAAAGTGAGGAGCCGGCATCGTAAAAGGTTTTACGAGGAATCGTTCCTCTCTATCGACATTATTTTGCCAGAGGAATCTGAATAAAGAATGTGCTGCCGGGCAACTTCTCCTCATCATATCCGGGGCTTTCCACCCAGATTTTGCCTTGATG
>DASTFG010000168.1:0-16831 GCA_035708785.1 Anaerolineales bacterium | reverse complement strand
CCTCGTCCATTGTATAATCGGCAAGTTCAAAGAGACTCTATCATGACGGATTTTACGAGGCTTGCACGCAAGCTGACCTGGGTACTGTTCATCAATCAAAGCCTGGCATCGGCAGGTTTCATCGCGTCCGCAACAATCAATTCCATCATCGGGGCAAAGCTGGGGGGTAGTCCTTCTTTTGCAGGCGTGCCGTCTGCCGTGTATCTGGTAGGGGCTGCCCTGGCTGCCTCCGCCTGGGGTTATATCATGGATCGCATTGGCCGGCGCAACGGGATTGTTTCCGGTCTGGTGATCGGCGTGATCGGAAACGCTATTGTTCTTTATGCAATCGCAGCTGCCTCTTTCCCCTTGTTCCTGATGGGCATGGTTCTGATGGGTATTACGAACGCGGCAGTGATATTGGGACGCTTTGCCGCGGCTGAAGTGAACCCGCCTGAGAGGCGCGGCGCGGCCATCTCGAACGTGGTGGTGGGAGGCACCTTCGGCGCGATCGCGGGACCACTTCTCGTCGGGCCGATGGGCAGCTTTGCCAGGTCTATGGGAATGGATGAGCTGGCAGGGGCATATTTGGCGACGCTCGGCCTATTCACAATTTCAGCGGTGGTTGTTTTTGCTGGGCTGCGGCCTGACCCGCGTGAGCTCGGCAAACAAGTCGCTGCGCTCCATCCCGGTCCCACACTGACTGGCCAAGCGCGGCCTCTTTTGGAGATCTTCCGCCAGCCTGCTGCGCTGGTTGCGGTCAGCGCCATGGTGCTCGGACAGGTTGTGATGGTGGCCATCATGGTGATCACCTCCCTGCATATGCGCGATCACCAGCACAATCTCCGGGATATATCGGCTGTCATCTCCTCGCATACCCTTGGCATGTTCGCCTTTTCTGTGCTTTCCGGGCGCCTCTCCGACCGGTGGGGACGCGGGCCTGTCATTCTGGTAGGGGCGTCCACGCTATTGCTAGCCTGTATCAGCGCGCCTCTATCGCCGGATGTCTTTCCACTGGCAGTCTCCCTCTTCCTTCTCGGCCTGGGCTGGAACTTCTGTTTTGTGGGTGGGTCGGCTCTGCTGGCAGATCAGCTTTCTCCCCTCGAACGTTCTCGCACGCAAGGGACGAATGATCTGCTGGTGGGCCTGGCTTCCGCGACGGGCAGTCTGGGGAGCGGCTTCATCTTTGCTGCATCGAATTACACTGTGATTGCATTGGTCTCCGGAGTTTTGGCGCTCATCCCTTTCCTGATGTCACTGCTCTGGATGAGAAAAAAAGCTTTGCCTGTAACGGCTCACACGGACTGATTTGGAGATCAAGTTGACGAGTTACAAAATCAAGCTCGCCCCTGAAACCTTCAGGGGCGAGCCATTGTATCGTTTACTTGCGGATCATCGTCAATAACATCTTGAACTGTGTGACTGCTTTCACGGCGTGAGGCTCATCCGCCGGCATGATAATCGCATCGCCGGTTGCGAGTGTGAATGCCCTCCTCGAAATTTTGATCTCGGCCTCACCTTCCAGCACATGAACCAGAGCGTCGAACGGTGCAGTGTGTTCACTTAACTCCTGATCTCGATCGAAAGCAAAGAGCGTCACGTTGCCGGCATCCGCTTTGGTGATCTGCCGGCTGACCACCGAGCCTTCCTGATACGAGACCAGTTCACTCATTTGCAATACTTCTGACTTCGGCGCTGATGCCATGTTGTATCCTTTTCTTCAGAGGTGTTACCTGATCTCAATCTGATACGAGGCAGGTTGTGTGGTGAAGCGGGTGGTGCCTGTCACGATCAGGATGGCCTCTTCTCCGGCATTCAACGAGAGTGGGATTTCGGCAGTCTGGTCTGCGCTTAGCGGGATATGAGTCACAGTGGTGGTATTGCCTCTGATAATGAGAGCCAGGCGATATATCTGCGGGAGAGCGTTTTGGATGCGCACGAATCCCGCAGCCTCCCAGCCTCCATCATCTGTTTCAAAGTCAGTCTGGTAATTGATCGCGTTGATCCGGACATCATCCAGCAAAAAGCCCTCGCCAAGGACCGCTGCGTCCGTGAGGTATTCGAACCGGATTTGCACCGTTTGGCCAGCGAACTGTGAAAGATCCACCTCCTCCAGGATCCAATCGCCCGATCGTCCGGTATAGGACCAGCCATAGGACTGGCCGGATGGGTCATAATCCGTGCCGGAAGGTGTAGTCAGGATTTCCCAGCTTTCTCCATCCGTGGATGCCGCCAGATGAAGATAGTCCCAGTCCTCTTCGATGTCATACCACGTCCAATAACTTAATGTGATTGGCGCGCTGGCGTTGCTCAAATCGAATTCACGTGTAAGGGTCATATTGGACTCATTGTCTTTGTTCGACCAGAAGAAATAATCTCCGGAATGAGCACTCGCGGGTAGGAGATTTGCCACCGTGGAGCCGGTGAAATGCAGCGTGTAGCTCCCCGTACAATCGATGGTGTAATAATCTATTCCATACTGGTTGACAGTCCCACCTGCGGATTGCGGGCAGCTCGAGATCCCCTCAGAGGGCATAACCTGGGGCGCATTCGGGTAATTACTGTAGTCGTATCGTCCGTCTCCGACGGATCCATCCATCAGATACATGGTAGCTGCCCAATCCATGAACACGTCATCAGCTGTGACAGGATTGCCTGTTTGTGGGTCTGTTATGTTCAACTGAGCCAGTGTGTCGTCTACACTGGTCAGATCGTTTTCCGGATTATTGGTCAGCGCTTTTGTGGCCTCATCTCCGAAGCGGTCGAGGAAATAGGCCAGAAAGAGGAAACTCTGGCCGTAATGCGCGGCAAAATCGGGGGATGAATTATCTGCCCAGGAATTTAACTGCAGATCCGGGTCTTGCACATAAAGCCAGTCTGCGCCGCCAACATCATAACCGTTCAAGAACGAACCAAGTTCAGCAAAGCCTTCGTTCAACCAGGATTCCTCATTGCGATCGGAGGCATCCTGGATCATATGCACAAATTCATGTGCCAGAGTAGAGTATGCGTACTCGTCTCCCACGTCCTGGCGAGCACTCAGTACATATGTTTCATGTGCGTTGGAATACTCTTTTACAAGCGGATTGTATGAGTCTGAAGGACTAAAATAGCCTCCAACGTTACTGCCGAGGTCATTGGCATAAAGCACGTAGATATGAGGGTCGTTATCCAGGCCGGGATCTGCCTCACTGCCAAAGAACTCGCGGTTCGTGGGATAGATCTCGTTTTCGAACGTGTCCATCAGGGCTTTTACATCGGACTCATTTACATCCGTGCCCTCCTCCGCCCAGAAATAGCTGTGAGGGGTAGCATAGATCAGAGTAAAGTCTCCCTGGCGATGTTGGGCAGTGTCTGAGTTTGATATCCAGAATTTCTCCCTGTCACCCACGTTATATTCTTTGGCCGGTACGGTCCTTGAGACATCACAGATCCCCTGCAATTGGCACGCTAGTTCATAGGGGTCGTTCTCTGGAACTAAAGCCTGCTCGAGCATTTCCAGGGTCTCTGTCGAGACGGGCTCTGTCGATGGACGTTCAAGGGTCGGGATGGGAACCGCGGTCGTAAACTCCTCTGTCGGGACAATCGCTGTGCCGATCTCGGTTGGAAACAGCCGGAATGCCTGATAGCCGATCACACCTGCCGCGACAATTGCAAAACAGGAGCAAATGACCAGCACGCCAAGGATGGCTGCGATGATCTTCGGTAAGTTTGAAGATTGATTATTATTGATTTCCATAAGATGAAGGTCTCCTGAGATATTTCTCTTATCTTACCCGGAATTGATAAACCTGCGATTAGGAAAAGGAGTAGCGGGAGTCAACGACTTTGCGAAGGCCGCAAAGCGGCAGTCGCCGCAGGGGGCCCGTCGTTGCTTTCACTGGTCATACCAAGATCCGGAGATTCCGACTCGTGACTCAAAATAAAAAATGTGGGAGCAGTTCAACTGCTCCCACATCATTTACACATCAGCGTGTTGTTTGCTCTTTTTCTTGACCGGCTCGGATGCCTGGAAGACGATTTTATTCTTCTCCTCATCCACATCCACTATCACCGTCGCGCCATCCTTATACTTGCCGCTGAGCAGTTCCACGGAGAGTGGGCTTTCGACATGCTTCTGGATCGCGCGTCGCAGCGGACGGGCGCCAAAGGCCGGGTCATAGCCCTCCCTGGCGAGCCACTTACGCGCTGCATCGGTCAGCTCGACTGTAATGTTGTATTCGTTCAAGCGATCCTGTACTTCCTTCATTTGCAGGATCACAATCTCTTCCATCTGCTCCAAGGTCAGCGGCGAGAACATGATGATCTCGTCGATGCGGTTGAGGAACTCGGGCCGGAATGCGCCCTTGAGCGCCTTCTCGATCTTGTCATGCGAATCGCGCTCCTCATCCGAGGCCTTCGGCTGCAGGAAGCCCAGGGTGCCTCCCTTTCTGACGTACTCAGTTCCGAGGTTGGAGGTCATGATCAGAACTGTATTGCGGAAATCCACAATATTGCCCTGGCCATCGGTCATGCGGCCGTCGTCCAGGATTTGCAGCAAGGCGTTCCAGACTTCAGGATGTGCCTTTTCGATCTCGTCGAACAACAGGACGCGGTACGGGCGGCGGCGGACGGCTTCCGTCAGTTGACCACCTTCTTCATACCCGATGTATCCCGGGGGTGCCCCGAAGAGCCGCGAGACCGTATGCTGTTCGCGGTACTCGGACATGTCGATCCGCACCAGCGCCTCTTCGTCGTCGAACATGAACCAGGCGAGGGCTTTGGCGAGCTCCGTCTTGCCGACGCCGGACGGCCCGATGAAGATGAACGAGCCGATGGGGCGTGACGGATCTTTTAAGCCCGAGCGGGCACGGCGGATCGCATCCGAGATGGCGTGGATGGCTTCCTCCTGCCCGATAATGCGCTCGTGCAGTCGCGCCTCCATGTGTAGGAGTTTCTCGGCCTCGCTCTCCATCATCTGGCTGAGCGGGATGCCCGTCCACTGGTGGACCACCGCGGCGATATCGTCCATGTCCACGACTTCGTCGAGCTGGTGCTCGGATTCCCATTTGTCGCGCTTTTCGCGGAATTCCTCTTCGAGTCGCAGCCTTTCGGATTTCTTTTGTGCGGCGCGTTCGTAATCCCGGTTCAAGCCGGCCTGTTCTTCTTCGGCCTGTAACTTGTCGATTTCGGTTTTCATGGCCTTCAGGTCAGGCGGCATGGAATAGAGAGCCACGCGCAGCTTGGCAGCGGCCTCGTCCATCAGGTCGATGGCTTTATCGGGCAGGCGCCGGTCGGTGACATAGCGGTCCGCCAGACGGGCTGCCGAGACCAGGGCTTCATCCGCAAAGCGGACTTTGTGGTGCGCTTCGTAGCGGTCGCGCAGGCCCTGCAGCATCTTGATCGTGTCTTCGACCGTCGGCTCCTCCACATAGATCGGGGCAAAGCGGCGTTCGAGCGCCGCGTCTTTTTCGATGTACTTGTGATATTCGTCAAGTGTTGTCGCCCCGATGGTCTGCAGCTCTCCGCGAGCCAGGGCTGGCTTGAGCATGTTGGACGCGTCCATCGCGCCCTGTGCGGCGCCCGCGCCGACGACGGTATGCAGCTCGTCGATCATCATGATGATCTCCCCCTGCGCCCTCTGGACCTCCTCGATCACGGCTTTGAGGCGCTCCTCGAACTCGCCGCGGAAGCGTGAGCCCGCGATCAACGCGCCCAAGTCGAGCGCGACGACACGCTTACCCGAAAGGATCTCGGGCACATCGTTGTTGGCGATCTTCTGGGCGAGGCCCTCGGCGATTGCCGTCTTTCCCACGCCCGCCTCGCCGATGAGGACCGGGTTGTTCTTCGTGCGGCGGGAGAGGATTTGGATCAGGCGCAGGATCTCGTTGTCGCGCCCGATGACAGGGTCGAGCTTCCCTTCACGCGCCAGTTGGGTGAGGTCGCGCGAGTATTTCTCCAGGGTCCGGTAGCGGGATTCGGCCTGGGGATCTGTGACGCGCTGCCCGCCCCGCAGGTCCTGAATCGCGGTATAGACGCGGTCACGCGTCAGCCCGGCGGACTCCAGAATCCGGGCCGCGGGCGTATTCCGCTCGGTAAGAATGGCGAGGAAGATATGCTCGGTCGAGATGTATTCATCCTTGAGCCGGTTGGCTTCCTCGTTGGCGAGGTCGATAATCCGCTTGACGCGCGGCGTGATAAAAATCTGCCCCGCGCCGCCGCCGAAAATGTTAGCCTTCGGGCTGGCGCGCAAAGTGGCGTCCAACCGCTCGGTCAGAGCCTCGGCGCTCACGCTCAGTTTTTCCAAAATTTGAGGGATCACCCCGCCCGGCTGCTCGATAAGGGCCAGCAGGATGTGCTCGGTATCGATCTGGTTATGGCCGTAGCGCTGGATGATCTCCGCTGCGCGCTGGGCGGCCTCCTGTGCTCTTTCTGTAAATCTGTCAAATCGCATCATAAGAAAGTTCCCTTTCAAAGTAACAACCCCAAGGGTCAATTGCGAAGCACCCCCGTAAGGGGGCTAGACCCTTGGGGCCTTGTGACAGGGTGATTATAACAAAATCGCATCGGCGGATTGTCAGCACGGCGTAAGAGGAGTGTTAGATTTGACTTTTACGGGAAGTTCCTGCTGGTTGCCTTTCTACCTAAGAACGATCAGTGCGACGCCTGCGATCGTCAATATCACTCCCAGGGTATAACGCCACGTGATGGGTTCATGCAGAATCAGGATTCCGAGGAGACTGGCTATCACAATTCCAATAACCCGGATGGTCGGCGAACCGAGCGAGACACTGACTCGCGCAAAGGTGAGATACAACAGAATCGTCACGAAACTGAATGCCATTCCCACAGCAATGGAGTATAGCAAGCCAGTCCACGTGATCAGCAATGGCCGACCGGTGATCTTCAGGTAACTTACCCAGGCTAAACCGACTGCGAACGTGGTTGCACCGTAGATAAACATCCCCATGCTTGCCGAGATTTTACTGCTGGCAAGCTTGATGAAGAAATCTGCAGTCGCCAGGAACAGTGAGCAAGCTAGGGCATAAGGGAGCCAACGCGCGATCATCATGAAGGCATTATAAGATAAAACGGTCCGGCAACTGGTCAACGCGGGCAATCGATCCGAGGATAATCAGCGCAAGGACTCTCGCATCACTAAGGATGGTCTCTAGGATGACCGATTCATCGGACATGATCCTGGCCCACTGGGCCATGAAGGCATCCCGGTCCTTGGATGGGAAAGCAGCCATCTCCGTTGCATCGGGGTTGAGCTGGTACTCGAAGAAGATCGGGAGGTCACTTTCGATCACATCGCAGAGCAAGATGTTATTACTCATCGTGAACCTGGTGATAGGGTCAGAACTATTCCTCTGATAAGCGCCGGGACAGTACACCAACCTCGCTGCGCATGGCGGCGATTTCCGCTCGCAGGGAAGCCAGCTCCTCGGCCCCTGCCAGTTCGGCCTCTTCACTTTCCGCATCGCGGCCGATGAAAAAGGTAGCAAGCGTCGCGGTCACATAGCCGAAGATGGCGAAAGCGTACAGCGCCAGGGTATAACACAGCACCCGTCCCTCGAAGGTCTGCGGCCAGTATTCGGAGCCTAATGTGGTCATGATCATTGCCGTCCACCAGAGCGCCTCGCCATAACTGTTCAGCCCGCCGGGAATTCCGCTCTCGAAAGCATACATCCCGGCCGCGCCGGAGAAGACGACTACTATGGTGAGGAGGATCACATAACCGAATCCACGGCGCTGCAGGCTTGCGCGCAGGGCGCGCATGCCGCGGTTCAGCGAGCTGACCACACGGAACAAACGCAAACTTCGCCCGACGCGAGCTAGCCGGAGCAGCCGGAACATCCGCAAGACGCGTAAGATGCGCACAGCCGGCACGAGCAGCGAAATGGCAGTCAACCAGTTCCTTTTGAGATACGCGGTCTTGCGTGGGGCCAGGATGAATTCCACTCCAAAATGGAGAATAAAGATAACCCAGATAATCGTTCCGATGACCTCAAATGTCAGGCTCTCCCCCCAGATCAGCTCCCCGACAAGGAGCGCCAGCCAGACAAAGGCGAGCATTAACATTGGCATTTCCAGCCAATCGTCCAGGCGCTGCAGCAGCTCGTAGCGTTCCCTTTCCAGCGCCTCCTCCCCGGGCTCCTGCATGTCCCGTTTCTCTCTAATGCTATCGTTTCTCATCGGTTGAACACCTGGTCGATATAGTACTCATTCATCACCATCTCCTCTCATATAGCGGATAAGTGCCGCACAGCTCTTTCCTACTGTACTGTGCTCGGATTTGTATAACTGGGTGAATTTCTGTATAATTACCTGTATAGGATTATACGCCCTCCTCACCGCCAAATTTCCACAACGCGCTATAATTCATCTCGATGAGCTCCATTACCATCCCGGTCCACGTGAAGAATGAGCATCCGCATATGCGGCCGCTCAATGTACTGCGCGACCTCTCCACGGTGGCGGACCTGATCGAATTGTGCTTTTCACCCACCATGGACAACGATGGTCAGCGCTACCTTTCCGATATGCGTCGCGCCAGCCGCGACGACAGCTTCCTGCGCTGGGCTTCGCACGTGGCGGAGACTACATCGCTGCCGCTCATGGGCTACGTCTGGGAGCAGGATGGACGCATTGTCGGCAATGCCAGCCTGATCCCCTTCCGCGATAAGGGCAAACGCGTATATCTGATCGCGAACGTAGCGACACACCCCGATTACCGCCGACGCGGCATCGGGCGTGCCCTGACCGAACGCGTCATGAAACAAGCCCGCGACAGAAAGGCATCGGCGATCTGGCTTCATGTACGTGATGACAACCCTGGGGCAATCAGACTTTACCAGGATCTGGGATTCCGTGAAATCGCCCGCCGTACGACCTGGAGTGCGAAGCCGGATCCATTCCTCACCCGGCCGGATTCCGATATTCAGATCGTGTCCCGTGATCCGCACTACTGGACCCTCCAGCAGGAATGGCTTCACCGCCTCTACCCTGAGGACTTGAACTGGTACCATGCCTGGAACATCAACGCTCTGCGGCCCGGCCTCTGGAACTGGATGTATCGTTTACTCGTGGATTTCAATGTCAGGCAGTGGGCGGCAGTCCGCGAAGGGAGATTGCTTGCCACACTGGCATGGATGCCGCAAGGGGGCAGATCAGAGCCAATGTATGCCGCGACAAGCCCTGGTGCCGAGGCTGAAGCGTTGAAGCTGCTGTTGGTTCATGCCCGCCGGGTCCTATCGAATCACTCCTTTCTCTCTCTAGATTATCCCGCAGACCAAATGGTGGATGCTATTCGCGCCGGGGGATTTCAACCGCGTCGCACTTTGCTCTGGATGCGCGCCTAGATCGAACGACCAATCCAGCTTATGTCTCTGCGGCGCGACCCGGTCGCGTTCTTTTCGTATGAGTAGATGATGATCCTTGTGGCATCTGATCTTGAAGAGGAGATAAAATGACAAAATTCATTCTTCGTTGGGTGATCAACGCGATCGGGCTGTACCTGGCAGTCCTCCTTTTGCCGGGCATCGACTTGAGAAGCAACCTGGTTTCGATCCTTTGGCTTGCGCTGATCTTTGGCGTGGTGAACGCGCTCTTCGGACCCCTGCTCAAGCTCCTGACCTGCCCGCTCATCCTCTTGACGCTCGGCCTGTTTACGCTGGTGATCAATACTTTCCTGTTCTGGCTGACGAGCGTGATTGGCCAGTCGTTCGGGCTGGGCCTGATCATCTCCGAGCCGGTCTGGTGGAATGCATTCCTGGGCGGGCTGGTCGTCAGTGTGGTGAGCGTTGCGATGTCATTGATTTTGAAAGATGAATTAAGAAAGTAAAGGTCAACGAATCAGCAAGAGCGGCCTGCCACCAGGCAGGCCGCTCTTGCTTTGATATAACCCAGTGAACTGTTTGTGTGAGGGGCAGCATGCGCTCGTTTCCTCCTATTTGCCGTAATAAGGCAAGGCAACAGTCATGATCTGGTGGACAAGGCCGAGATTAACGGCCATCATCAGACCTACAAAAGTGATCAATGCGGCCTGGAGCCACTTGCGATCAGCCCACCCTTTTAACGATAGGGCAACAAAAAATACCAGGGCGTAGACCCAGTTTGGAGAGTAGAGCATTGGGTCGTCGCCGTAGACGGTATGAAGTACAAGGTTAAATCCCAGACATAGCACGAGACCGATCGAGAACAGCACTTGTCTCGGAGATTGGAAAAAGTCCCGGATAAATAGAATACCCGCTGCCGCGAGGATAACCATCCAGAATTTTACCGTCATATCTGCCAGGCCGATATACCCGGCAATATGGAATTCACCAAGGGCGATCTGGAAAGTTCGGAAGTTAGGAAAATTCGCGCCAAGTTCCTGGATAAGAATAAAGGGCTTGGGAGCCACAATTCCGTAGAGCAGGATGGCGCGTACGGTCAAAGAGAAGCGACCTGTCGTCTTCCAGGAACTCTCGAAGTCAAACCCATACCTCTGTTCGATGAGCAGGTTGTCCGGTATGAGCAGCAGTCTGGCATTCGGGTAGAGCCAGACTTGCAGGATATTCAATACGCTGACGATGAGTACGACCAGAAGTACATACTTGGCGAGCGTCTTAAGCCGGGGATATTTCGTCAAATATAGGATACAGGTCTGGATGAGGTTCGAGACCGTAATTCCAGAGACTAGCACCCCGGCGGGCACCGTGAACTTTAGCGATGTGTTCTCGCCTTGCATCAGGAGAGTAAAAAGAATCAGAGCTAGCGCCGAATAGATATAGGTCTCGAGCATGGAGCCCAACAGCAGGTGAGAAGCGCTTGCCCCGAGCAGCGAGGCCATGATCAGGGAATATGTCTGATTTCCGGTTGCTTGCTTGAGGATCAACCAGGCGAGCAGTACGCAGGTCGCGCCTGCCAGGGCATGGATAAGAAACAGAGCATGCAGCCGATCACCATTCAGAAAGATGGACACAAGCCATACCGGCGGACGCAGAAACAGCAGTACTGCCGGGTGAACTGCCCGCACCCTGCTTACCTCCTCCCGTGACGGTGACGTAAGTCTTTCGAGCCAGACAGAGATATCGGTATCGAAATATTGGTCCAGCGTGCGGAATTCGGGAAAGTTGATGCTTTCTGCGAATGTGAAATAGGCGAATAGAAAGAACAGGGCAAGCACGATACCCGGCAGATTCTGCCGCCCGAATCTGAAAACGCGGGTCATTCTCAGGGATGCAAGGACCTCGTATTGATTCAGGACTCTAAGGAGGATAGCTGTAGCCCCTGTGGAAATGACGGCCAGCGTGATAAAGAGCGGGAGCCTGGAGGGATCCATAAAGAGGATGCGACGATCGAACAGACCTGGGAATTGCCACGCAAGTATGACCGCCGCAGCGCTGAAACAAAAAGCAGTTCCCAGCGCCAGGGCCATCGTCCAGTCGCGATGCCAGTTGATTCGAAAATCCAGCAGTATATCCTCTAGCATTAGAACAGCGACCGTTCCGGGGATGATCTGGAAAACCAGGCTGAGGAAAACGAACTGAGAGGTTGAAGGATAAAAATTGGAGAAAAAACCGGTCAGGAAATACGCGGCCGAACTTCCTATGATCCAGATCGGAACGAAATGGATCCAAAATGATCTAACCGGTACTGGTTCGGCATACGATGCGCTGTTCATCGGGTCTCCGGAATTACTTCTGGTTAACGTTCAGGATTCCGGGGAGTCCTCCGGCAGGTGAGGCCATCCTTACGGCGCGCACGATGGCCTGTGCCATCGCCTCTGCCGCGAATGCCCCAATGGTTGAGATATCCGCCCTTACCGCGCCGGTGGACAATGCGAAAATGACATCTCCATCCAGCATCGTGTGAGCAGGCCGGATCGCACGCGCCACGCCATCCTGCGCCATCTGTGCGACTTTTGTTGCCTGTGCCTTGCTCAATTTCGCATTCGTCGCAACCACCCCGATGACCGTGTTTGTGCGCGTGGCAAAGCGCAGGACACTGCGGCCGATCCTTTGCCTCAGCATTGCCAGCGTATCCGCAAAATAATCCTTCCGGCCAACGCGCAGCGGACCGACTTTCCCGGACCGCAGACCTGCAAGAATTTCCCCTGTCTGGGGGTCAACAACATCGCCGAATGCGTTGGCTGCAACGAGCGCGCCGAGGACGACGCCCCCGCCGATCTCCATGCTTGTCGTTCCGATACCGGATTTCATTGCAAGTGCCGTTCCGAACATCTTGCCGACGGATGCTCCCGTGCCTGCACCAACGTTCCCGACCGCGGATGCCGCAGATGCGGCTGAGGCCGCGGCGCGGTATCCCATCGCGGCATCCGGCCGGACGTCCGCGCGACCGATGTTCAAGTCATAAAGAATGGCAGATGGAACGATCGGGACTTTTGCAGCCCCGGTATTGAAGCCGATCCTGTTCTCTTCGAGAAAGCGTACGATGCCGCTGGCCGCATCCAGGCCGAATGCCGAACCGCCGGCCAATACGACGGCATGGACTTTTTCAACGAGATTGATGGGGTTGAGCAAGTCGGTCTCTCGTGTACCGGGCGCGCCGCCGCGCACATCCACCCCTCCCACCGCGCCCTTGCGACATAGAATGACTGTGCAGCCGGTCAGGGCTTCATCATCCTGGGCATGGCCTACTTCAATCCCCTGCACATCGGTGATGGCATTCTTCAATCTCATTATCGCAGATCGCGGATCAATTGCATGAATTCATTCCACTCCTCATCAAAGAAGTGCAAGGTAACATTGTTCAGCTCGATGTGATAAGTGGTCTCACCATCGGGTTCTTCCGCTTTCCATGCCATGAAGTTGTCGGTTTCGGCGATTGTCTCGGTTTTCGGTTCATTGTGATTATTGCTCATTCGGGTTCTCCTTATCTGACTTGATCGCGACTTCACGTTTGGCGATCAGAGACTGCCGCAGCTGTTTGAGGCGCATCCTCCAGTCGATACCGGCAGGCGCGTGCAGCTGCGTCTCCGTGGGCGGCCACGGATCCAGGTCGAACATCTTCCGCATGACATATCTCCCCAGCAGCATGATCGTTGCCAGAAAAGGCGCGGCGATGACCACGCCAAGCAACCCCAGCAAATTCGCGGCGATCAGGGCCGCTACTAACACCGCAGCAGGATGTACTTTCAGCGTTCGCGCCATGATACGCGGGCTGACAAGGTTGTCCATTATCTGATCCACGATCAGTGCCACGATGACAACAATGCCTGTGTAAAGCAATGGGTTGAGGCCGAAAGGCTTGAACGGCTGGAAGAAGGTAATTACACCCATCACCACCCATGTGATTGCCGGGCCAATGTAAGGAAGGAACTTTGCCAGCCCGGCCATGAATGCGAGCCCTAATGCATATCTCACACTTAGCGCCGGCAGGAGGATAGAGTAGATCACAATGGTCAAAGCAAAAATGATGATCTGGCCGCGCAGGAACGCATTCCAAATCTGGCTTAATTCCCGGCCAAGCCTGCGCAAATCCTCGGTGTAACCTGGGATCGCGATCTTTACGAGATCTTCACGGAAACCGCTGCTTTCCGCCATGACAAAGTACGAAACAGTCAGAATAAATAGTGTCCAGCCAAAAACCTCAACGGCGCCTCCGGCGAGGGTCCCTACGAGATCCCCCGTCCGCGCCAGCAAGGGCTGGATCAGAGAGAGAACTTGTTGGCTGATCGCGTTGAGGTCGACTGTACGCATATCAATGGTGAATGGCCCGATCTCAAAGACCTGTCCCGAGAGATTTGCCACATAGGCTGGCAGGTTGGCGACAAAAGTTTGAACTTGCGAGATGAGACTCTGTACCTGTTGCACGAGGCCCAGTCCTCCCCATGCCAAGAGACCGAACAGACTGATCACAATGAACAGGAACAGGAGATTGACGGCAGCCCGCCAGGAAATCTGCAGGCCGCGCGAAAGCGCGGCGGTGACCGGATGCAAAAGATAGGCCAGGATAAAGATCATCAGCAACGGGGGAACCAGGCTCGTGAACCGGTACAGCAAGAAGGCGATAATTCCAATGATGACCAAGCCGACCAGTAGTTTGGTTGTCGAGCTCCAGCGCGGAGAAGTGACAGGTGGTTGAATCATTCAAGTTCTCCAGAACTGTCTCTATTCTAGTCAAGAGGCAGGGCTTTTGCAACTATAAAATAAAACACCCCGCGAGCGAAACACCTCGCGGGGTGCAGACAGTTGGAGATTCAGCATCCGGAAATGAAGGGGAAGAACACACACCAGCGAAATGTCGCGTCCACCCACCAGAAGAAAACGCCACATAGACAGATGAACGCGACGGCGCCCACGCCAATCAAGATCGCCATCATGTTGGGTCTTCTGTCGGGGATCGGTTCGGAGATGGGATTGGCAGGAATACTGCCGGCATATTCCGTCGGTGGCGGCGGCGGGATGGTGGCGGGCCGTGAAATGGAGGGGATCGCAGCCGCCCGCGGGGATGCGACCGTCGCACCTGGGTCAATCGATACCATCTCGAATACCAGGACAATCTGCTCGCCAAACGAAACCACCTCGCCCGGTTTCAATACACGCGGGCCCGTCAACCGCTGTCCGTTCACAAAGGTTCCGTTGGTCGAACCGAGATCCTCCAGTACATATTTCCCGCCCTGAAATGTCAGACGCGCATGGCGCCGCGAAACTTCTGCATCGTTGATCACAATCTCATTCGAGGAATCACGGCCGATCATGAGCTGGTCGCCTTCCAGGGTGTAGGCTGCCCCAGGCGTCGGTCCCGTTCTCATGATCAGTTGGTATTGAGACGCCATACATTCTCCTCCAAAACGCGCTCAGAAGCGCTCCATTGATTTGCGCTTAGTGTAAAGGTTTCAGGCAAAAAAGTCAACCACATGCGTTACACTTGACATGGGAATACAGTGGAATACAATCAATTGCCCTTTCGTATTGCATGAGAAATGGAAATCAAATGAATACTTCCCATTTGCCCCTACCTGAATTTTATGACCCGGAGGCGGTCAGCAGGGTCTGGCGCGTCCCCTACGAGGAACGCGCCAGGCAGGCGCGGGACTGGGCGCTTCAACACGGACTTCAACCTGCCTCCTTTGATTCGACCAAAACCTGGCTGATGCTGGTCGACGTACAAAACACCTTCTGCATCCCCGAGTTCGAGCTTTATGTCGGCGGCCGCAGCGGGCGCGGCGCGGTGGACGATAATGCCCGTCTGTGTGAATTCATCTATCGCAATCTGGGAAGCATTACCCACATCACTGCCACAATGGATACACATAGGGCGATGCAGGTCTTCCATCCGATTTTCTTCGTCGATGAGGCAGGCAATCACCCCGCGCCTTACACAGATATCCATGCCTCCGAATTACAAAGCGGTAAATGGAGGTTCAACCCGGTACTCTCGCCTCAATTTGGCATTGCACCTGAGTATGGCCAGGAGATGGTTGTCCACTATGCGGAGGAGCTGGAGAGAAGGGGCAAGTATGCGCTGACCGTCTGGCCTTATCATGCCATGCTAGGCGGTATTGGTCACGCACTGGTCTCGGCGGTCGAAGAAGCCGTATTCTTCCATTCTATCGCCCGGAACTTACAATATGACCTGAATGTCAAAGGTGATCAACCCTTTACTGAACATTACTCGGTAATTGGCCCTGAGGTCCTAACCGGCCCTATGGGTGAGCAGTTGGGAACGCATAACGATAAGTTTATTGCACAGTTGCAGCAATTTGATCGGCTGATAATTGCCGGGCAGGCGAAGAGTCACTGTGTCTCGTGGACCGTTTCGGATTTGCTGGAGGACATCAACACGGTAGACCCTGAGTTCGCGAAGAAGGTTTATCTGCTCGAAGATTGCAGCTCTCCTGTCGTTGTGCCCGGTGTGGTGGACCATACCGATGCAGCCGACGCCGCCTATGAAAGATTCGCACAAGCGGGAATGCACGTTGTGAAATCAACGGATGCCTTTCACTAGACAGGCAGGATAATTCCGGCTCTGTACACCTGCTTACCCATGTATCTGTTTACCTCTATCCACGCAGAGAACCAATGTCCATCTTCGACAATAAACGCCTCACGAATGAGACTTTTAAACTGGATATCGAACGCATGCGCCGCGGCTGGTATTCGGATAAATACTTCGAGAACATCGGCCGCATGCTGACGAGCTTGGCCTCTGAGGGATACACCTATTCGGGCCAGCATCATAACCTGCCTTCAAGCATCTCTCCTCAAGGCATCGCCGCCGGTGATGTCGAGGTGGAGATGCAGTGGTTCACGCGCCGCGTTGGGAACACGATCGTCGTCGGCATCGATAAATCCCTGGAGATGCTCCGGCACTGTACAGGTTATTGGGAAGGTGATCAGTTCATCGAGACCTCCGATAAACTGGAGGTGTGGGCAGGGCACGATGGAGCGGTTGTCAAATCGGATGGCAACCCGTTGAACGCGGAGGCCGTGATCAAGGTGCGCGGCCGTTACCGGGATTTTTCCCTGCTCGAGACGCCCACGCTGGGTGTACTCACCCGTTCCAGCCGCGTGGCGACAAACGTCTATGAGACTCTCATGGCCGCGCGCGGCAAGCCTGTGTTGTTCTTCCCGGCGCGTTTTGACCTGCACGAAGTACAGGCTGCGGATGGGTATGCCTACAATATTGCCATTCAGCGATTCAACATGGATTTCTCACACCAGATCGGATCGTTCGTTTCGACCGACGCGCAGGGAGACTGGTGGGGTGGCGCAGGAGGCGGGACGGTTGCTCATGCAGCGATTGCCTCCTTCATGGGAGACACCGCAGAGGCGATGATGCAATTCGCGCGCATCCTGCCAGCCCATATCCCGCGCATCGCGCTGGTGGATTTCAATAATGATTCGGTGCTGGATTCGAT
>DASTFG010000167.1:0-6179 GCA_035708785.1 Anaerolineales bacterium | reverse complement strand
AGGAGAAAAAATGGCATTACCTGCTTCCTTGGAGAAGCGTGTCTTTGATAGTATCCTGGGTGCGATTGGGCATACACCACTGGTGAAACTGGGGCGCATCGGGCGGGACCTGCCGGTGCCTCTGTATGCCAAGCTGGAGTTCATGAACCCGGGTGGTTCCGTGAAGGACCGCGTCGGGGCCTTTATCATCGAGCAGGCTGAAAAGCGGGGCGAGCTCAAACCCGGAGGGACGGTTGTCGAGGCGACGAGCGGCAACACGGGCGTGGGGCTTGCTATTGCCGCAGCCCTCAAGGGCTACAAAACGATCTTCGTCATGCCCGACAAAATGAGCAATGAGAAGATCCTGCTCCTGCGGGCGTTCGGAGCCAAGGTAGTTATCACACCTACAGCCGTTGAGCCGGACGATCCAAGGTCGTATTATGAGGTGGCGAAGAAGTTCGCGCGCGAGACGCCCAACGCGATCCTGGCAAACCAGTATCATAACCCTGACAACCCGCTCACGCACGAGCTGACGACCGGCCCCGAGTTGTGGGAACAGACCGATGGGCGCGTGACCGACGTCATTATCGGTATGGGGACGGGCGGGACCATCACAGGAGTCGGTCGTTATCTCAAGGCGAAAAACCCGGCCCTCAAAATCGTAGGCGTAGATATTGAAGGTTCGATCCTGACAGAAATCTGGCAAAACAAGGGCAGGATTCCGGAAGGAGCATATCCTAAGACATATAAAGTCGAGGGCATCGGAGAGGATTTTCTGCCTTCGGCCACGGACCTGTCCGTGGTCGATTGGATCGAGCGCGCCAACGATAAAGAATCGTTTTTGTGGGCGCGGCAGCTTGTAAGGCAGGAGGGAATCTTCGCAGGCGGGTCGTCCGGTTCGGCGATCGCAGGCGCGATCAAGTATTGCCGCAAATTAAAGGGAGATCGTCTTGCGGTGGTCATCCTGCCTGATTCAGGCTCACGTTATTTATCGAAGTTCTATGATGACAAGTGGATGCGCGAGTTTGGCTTCCTCTCCATGGAGTTCGGAGAGACCTCCCTGGCCGACCTGCTGATCGCAAAGCCAGATAAGGTTTTATACACTGCAAAACTAGGCGATCCCATCCGTAAAGTTGTCGGGGCAATGCACGAACACGGCATTTCGCAAATGCCGGTTGTCGGAGAAGATGGCTCACTGGTAGGCCTCATAGAGGAAGTAGATCTGCTCAATCACATGCTGGTCAAGCATGATCACAGTCAGGATGAGATGATTGATCCGCTCGTGCAAAATGCCGGTGCGGTCTTCCCCTCGGAGACGTCGCTGGAGGAAGCAATGCCTTCCTTGAAGTCAGGTTATGCATTGATCGTGGTAGAGCACAGCCGCCCGGTCGGGATATTGACAAAGATCGACGTGCTCGACTATGTGGCGGGAAAAATCTGATTTCTGGAATTCTTCTCTAATGCCTCCACTAACCCGGGGACCTGTTCCGCACCGACCGGGACGGTGATGCTGGCGCCGTCGAAGTCATCTCCGATTGGCTCGAAGCGGCCCTCCAATATGCCTGCCAGGAACGCCTCTGCCACGGCGGAAAACGACATGTTGTTTTCAGGCCGCGCGAACCCATGACCCTCATCCGGATATAAAACATAGGTCACAGGAATATTCTTTGCCTGCATCGCCTGCACAATCTGATCTGACTCTGCCTGCTTGACACGCGGATCATTCGCACCCTGACCTATGAGTAACGGCTTGCGAATGCGATCCGCATACGTGAGCGGGGAACGCGACTGGAGGAAGGCGCGGCCCTCCTCGGTGCGATGGTCGCCCATGCGCGAGGTCAGCAGTTCCAGCATTGGCGTCCAATAAGGCGGGATGGTCTCAAGCAGTGTGATTAAGTTGGATGGTCCGACGATATCCACGCCACAGGCGAAGACCTCCGGTGTGAGCGTCAGCCCGGCTAAAGTGGCGTATCCGCCGTAACTGCCGCCCATAATGGCGATTGCATCCCGGTCGGCAACAGCCTCTTTCACTGCCCAATCTACTGCATCGAGTAAATCGTTGTGCATTGCTGCGCCCCATTCCATGTTGCCGGCGTTGGTGAAGGATTTGCCCAGTCCGGTCGAAGCGCGGAAGTTCACACTCAACACTGCATACCCGCGGTTGGCGAGCCACTGATGCCAGGGATCGAAGCCCCACGTATCGCGTCCCCATGGCCCGCCATGGACCAGCAACACCATGGGCAAAGGCCTGGCAGGGCGACCTGCTCTATTCGAATCGCTGCCGATGGGCAAGGTGATGTAACTGACAAGGTCAAGTCCGTCGCGAGACTTGATGATCACAGGTGTCATGCTGGCGAGCGGCTTTCCTTCCAATTCCTGGCGGTCGGAAAACAGGAAGACGGCCTTGCGAGCCGCGCGCTCATAGCGGTAATAACGCAAGGGATGATTGTCCACTGTATACGCGACGATCCAGGTTTGATCGTCGAGGGTACGGCTGACCACATCAATCTCCCCGTTTTCTACCGTAGCTAGAAAATCAAGATCGGCTTGAACGGAGGCATCCAGGACATGCCAAGCCTTGCGGTCATAAGTGAACGAAACCGCCTGCACGCGCCATTCGGTGGGATGTATCATGACTCCCGATAAATCAGAGCGCGGATCTTCCGCCAGGACTTGGAATTGACCGGCTTGTGTGTCGTACTGCACCAGTGCCGAAGTGTTCCGCTCACGGCTGTCGGCCAGGTACAGGTATTGGCCGGAGGCATCGAAGCCGAAAACCTGCGTGGTGAGCATATCTTCCATGGGCACATGCGCGAACAATTCCCAAATGTCTTCCTTGAGGGTCATGATATCCATGCCGCCGTCTGGCCTCATGCGCGAACCGATGCGGACCCGGAACTCATGATCCAAAGTGTAGGCAAGGAATCCTTCGTCGTTCTGAAGCAGCAGCGTCCGTTCGCCCGTCCTCAGTTCAAGGATATGCAAATCATGGAGCTGTTCATTGCGATCATTCAGGGCAACCACCACTTTTTCCGGTGTGTGTGGGCTGAGTGATTCGATTCGAGCATTCACCTTTTCCATCGGCGTGTAATCCTTCACTTCGCCAGTCTCGAGATCCACACCGTAGATGCGCCAGTTCTCATCCCCGGCTTTATCCTGGATATAGAGGACGTGTTGGCTCGTATATGCCCATTCATGAAAGCGGATCCCGCGCTTGGTATCGTGCGTCACCGGCCGGGCCGCACCGGGATCATCCACCGGTCCAACCCACACGTTGAGTACCCCATCGACCGGCGCGAGATAACTCAGCCGCCGTCCATCCGGGCTGATACGCGCCTGGGTCTTATCCGGATTGCCAAACAAAAGTTTGCGGGGAATCAACGGGACTTCATTAGATGCCATGAGCTTCTCCTCTTTGAATGTATTCTGATTGTACATGATATCGTACTGAAATCTCAACTACGCGTTCGAGCAGCGGGCCGCAATGCGTATCCCAGAACAAATATTCGGGTTAAAACTTCAAAGCTTAGATATTCCGATTGAATTCGTCAAAGGAGGCTCGAATGGACTTCGGTTCCGTCAACTGGCTGGCTGTTGTCGTTTGTGTGATCGTCGCGATGATCAGTGGGTTTATCTGGTATCACCCAAGACTGTTCTTTTCTGAATGGTGGGGGGGCATCGGGAAGTCCGGTGAACCAGGCAATCCTAACCCAATGATCTACGTCTTCACCATCATCGCTGCGTTGGTTCAGGCTGTGGCGGTCGCGTTCATGCTCAATGCGATGGGAAGCACCGGCGCGGCCTCCGGCGCGCTGGCCGGTTTTATGCTCTGGCTTGGATTTGTTGCCCCGACCAATCTGGTCAACAAGTTGTTTGCAGGGCATGGCTTCAAAGTGTGGGCGATCGAGGCGGGCAATCACCTCGTCAACCTGCTGCTGTTTGGCGCAATCCTGGGTGCGTGGCGGTAAAACAAGCAGAGCCTCAAGGACTCCAGGTCCTTTACATTATCAACGGTCCGCTGCGCGACTCGTTTGCCACAAGGGGGAAATCCGCGGGATCGGTGTGCTGAGAACAGACTCGCTGGCAGAGGCCGAGGAGTTGATGAGCTCGGATCCTAAGGTCAAGGTGGGGCGTTTGGTTTTTGATTTGCATCCGTGGATGGTGAAAAAGAATATCTTGCCATAGAATTTTAAGATAAATTTCCTTGACGATACAGGGGAAAATAGTAGTAAAATAGAACATACGTTCTAATTTTCAAAAGGAGGACGTATGACCACCAATCGTCAATTCACATTGGCTCTGCAAGCGCTGGCGGAACTCAAGCCCGAATCCGACTCTCGTCCGGAATCGATGCCGGCCGCACCCTCTTTGCGCGAAGTATTGGCAGAGATGGGATTGCTGCCGCCCGGGGCTTTATTCCTGGGGGTTGCATCAGATGGCTTGCCGGTGCTGCTGAACCTCCACGATCCACACCCTGGACCGATGCTGGTTGCTGGCGACGCGGGTTCGGGGAAGACGGCTTTCCTCCAGACTATCGCGCATTCGGTGGCACTGACCCATCCATCCAGCGAGGTCGAGTTTGGCGTCATCACAAACTATCCCGATGAATGGGAAGAGGTTCAGGCAACTGCTCATCGTGTGGGGGTTTTCCCGACCGGCCACAGTAGTACAAGGGAATTCATACATTCCCTGGCCATCTGGGCGCATGCAAACAAGGATACGCGTCGATGTGTATTGTTACTGGTTGACGATCTGGAGTCCATGGCGCGTTTTGAGCTGGAGGCCGTTCAGGATTTTCGCTGGCTCCTGCTGCGCGGACCAGCAAGACGGGTCTGGCCAATTGTAACTTTGCACGCGCCTCGATATGGACAGGTCATTTCATGGCTACAAAATTTCCGCACCCGCATCTTTGGCCGCGTTTCCGAAGGACGCGTTGCCGGGGCGCTGGGCGCGAATAAATCGGCGGCGCTGGACCAGCTCGTAGCGGGGATTCAATTTTCGTTGCCGGAGAGCACAAATTGGCTCCGATTCTGGCTGCCGAGTAGCTAGTCTTCCACTCATTCTTGTGCTAGAATTTGAACCGTCTGTTGCATGAGGAATGGCGGTCCGGCAATCAGAGGGAATCTTTCGCTTCTTGGCACCTGGGTGTCTGTGATCCCTGTAGTCATGCACAATTGATCCGTTTCGCCGTGATATTTGCTTCAGTGTCATGGCATACACTCAGGAGATGAGAAATTCTATGGAAGCGAAACTCTATGTTGGCAATCTGCCTTTTGCCACAGGCGATGCAGACTTGCAGAGCCTGTTCTCACAGGCAGGCACAGTGAAGTCAGCCCAGGTTATCAAAGATCGCGCCAGCGGACGCTCGAAGGGCTTTGGCTTTGTCGAGATGTCCTCCCAGGAAGAAGCTCAGAGCGCTATCAGTATGTTCCACGGCAAAGACTTCAATGGCCGCGCACTCACCGTAAATATTGCCCGTCCCCGTGAGGACCGCCCGGGTGGTTTTCGGAGCGGTGCCCGCAGGCAGGGCGGTGAGGGCGAGCGTAGACGCGATTACTAGCGCGCCATCGTTGTAAGCTAACCAGACCTTGGGTCAAATGGGCGGTGCCAACCATTTGACCCAATTTTTATTGCGATTTTGAGGGATGAAATGTGTTGAACCAATATATCATCCGGGAGTATCGCCCCAAGGATTTTGATGCGGTGACGATTTTGTGGCGGATTTCCCGCGAAAAATCCCTGCCCGAGTTTCAGAGAGAGAAGGGCCATTTCTTTTACGAAGACCGCGACTATTTTCGGGATCATATCCTGAAGAGCAACAAGGTTTGGGTTGTCGACGTCGAGAATTATCCCGTCGCGTTCATGGCACTGAATCAGGATTTTATCGATCAGTTATACATACACCCAGATCACCAAAGGCGCGGTATCGGCAGGGCGCTGCTTGACTTAGCCATCGAGCAATCACCCGATCATCTCTGGTTGTATACGCTGCAGATCAATGTCAACGCCCGCGCGTTTTACGAGAAGAACGGGTTTGTCGCCGAGAAGTTTGGCACAAGCCCGCCGCCCGAAAACGAACCGGATGTGGAGTATCACTGGCGAAGGGCTTGAGCGAGGGATCGGACCAGCATGGGATTTACATGTTGGGACGGATCCGAGGAATTCATAGATGCGACCCACTTATCTGGAAGTAAATCTAG
>DASTFG010000166.1:0-2768 GCA_035708785.1 Anaerolineales bacterium | reverse complement strand
ATCCCAGTATCTGTATTCCCTTGTGTTCCTCCTCATAGGTAACATGCACGTGCCCGCAGATGACGCCGAGTACCTTTTCTCGAATGCCTTGTTTGGTAAGGATTTCCCAGAACTGGCCGATATCCTCTGCGATAAAACTGTCCAGCCAGCGGCTGCCGATCGGTTTCACATGCTGGTGGCAGACGATGACGGATGATACGTCGGACTGCAGCGCCTGGATGAGGAACTCACGCGTCTCCGGGAAAAAGATTGCCTTGGATTCCGGTCCCCAGTCCATGAAGATGAACTGGATCCCTTTATGTACGAACGTGAAGTTGTATAAGTCCGGTGACGTCGAACTCGGGAACAGGCAGCGTGCCAGCAGTTCGCGGTCGTCGTGGTTGCCGGGGAGGAAATATAGGGGATAATGGCTCAGACCTTCAGTATTAACCTTCAATGGCCCGGGCAAGGAGGCCTCCGGCTCGATTCCCAGCAAATCGATGGCGCATTGGTAGGCTTTCTCTGTCGGCGGCTCGACCAGGTCACCCGTCGAGATGATGAAATCCGCCTTCCCTGCGGTGTGCTGCGCGATGTGCCGCATGACCATACGCAGCGCGTGAACGGGCGAGAAGCCCTCCCGCAGCTCATCTGGAGACTCCAGCAGGTGATGGTCGGTGATCTGGATGAATGAGAATTCTGCCATGTATACGACAATAACAAAGGCTAAACGACGATCCGCCTGATCCCATCCTTGAGATAGGGCACGTTGAAGTTGATCAGAAAGCCGAGCCGCAGATGGCTCAGGCGCAGGTACGTGATAACCTGTTTTTCATACAGCAGGCTCATCCGTTCCACGGACTTGAGCTCGACGATGACACACTTCTCGACCAGCATATCCAGCTGCAGGCCGGAATCGAGCTTTGTGCCCTCGAACAGGATCGGCAGCTTGACATCCGTCCTGACCGAAAGGCCATTTTTCTCGATGACATGCTTCATCGAAGCCTGGTACACGGATTCGAGCAGGCCGGGGCCCAGCGTCGTATGCACTTTGTAAGCCGCATTGAGCACGACCTTCCCGATGCGTTCAACATCAGCCGGTATGGGCTGGAGGACCCTCTGTGTTGACGTGTACATAAGACGGCTTACCCTTCGAGCCTCTTCGCCTTAAACGCTCACATCGCTCAACGCACCGAGAACTGCCATCAGCGTCGAATAGTCGTCTCTCAGCAGCGTGATCAGCTCGTGCGTCGCCTTATCCTTCCACTGGTCGCCGTTCCTGCCGTGGGCGCGGGCTGCCTGACCCAGGTGCGCGGCCATGACCTCGCCGATCGGCACATCCTTTGCGCTCAGGATATGCCTGAAATAGCCGAACCGTCCGACGGATGTAAAGCGCGCCACATCCTCGTCGTCGCACAGATAGATAACATCCAGGCTGAGGGGCGGGCGCGGCGGGAGCAGGTGATAGATCCGGCCATCCTGTTCGTACCCGATCGCCAGCACGGACATTTCCACCGGCACGATGCGCCGCTCCCGGTTGTCCTTCATCACCTCGTCGCTGACGTTCTCTGAGGTCACAAGCTGGCGCACCAGCCCATCGTCGTCAATGTGAATGTCATGGATCAGCCCGTAGACCTGATAGGAATCGCCCAGGGGCGCGCGCACCAGTTCACCGAAAGCGGGAACGGTAAATTGCGAGACGCGGCAGCCCGCGATAAAACCCGTCGTTCCTGCACGCAGTAGACGCCCGATTTCGATTTGAGTCATCATGCCTCCGTAGTAGTATGGACAGCCTGTAGACAGAGAGCCTGCTGCCCATGGATAACTGCGTACGGTGGAAGGCGAGAACACCTCGCCCGGTCAATTAATTATCGTTTTATTTTTACTTTTAAGCCTTTTGCCGAACTCTTGTACGAGGCATCGCCAACCTCGGAACGCATCCGGCGTAACTCCAGCACCAGCAGCTGTTCGACCTGCTGTTTCTCTTCGTGCCTGACGATCGCGGTCTCGTGGGCGCGGTGCAGGAGGTACGGGTACGGTCTGTTTCCCATCATTTTGCACTGCTCGAGAAGAATGCAATGTAATAAATCCAGCTTCTTCGGGTCATCTGCCACCCATCTGGGGATTTCGACGCGCACCGGCCAGGGATGTCCCTCGGAGCCGACATTCAGATAGAAGAAGTGCAGAGCAAGAACACCCTTGTATTTCTTTTCGGAGCCCGATTGCAGCCCAAACACCGCCGAACGATGCCCGGGTGGCAGGAGGGGATTTTCACGCTCACCGTACAGCCACCGGTCGCTGACGCCGTGCAGGGGATGGTAATCCCGCACTTTCTGGATCTCCTCGTCGGTGGCAGTCGCAAGCTCGAGCAAACGAACAACCAGGTCCGCGCTGGGTTTTTCCACGTAGCCCGCCGTAACCACGCCGCGATCGTGCAGGCGTGATAATACCCCCAGGTACTTTTCGACGAAGTTTGCGTAGGCCTGTGGATCGTCCCCCTTGGCGCCCCACAGCTCCAGCGTTCCATCGGTCAAGTTAACGATGGGGCCGGTAAGGTCCTGGGAGACCTCATCGAGCTTGATGCGCTCGCTGATATCGCGCCGCATGGCCACCATGCCGTCGGAGATCGGGCTGCCGTTCGGCAGGAGGTCATCCCCATAGAGCAGCTCCGTTTCGACGGAAACAAAGGGAGCTTCGCCCGAGCTGAGGCGCATCGCGATCACGCCGACGTTGATGATGCAGAACTGGACGGCGGCATGACGGTCCGGGTTGACCTGGGAACCGTCTGCGGC